>JABXJV010000195.1 GCA_013375355.1 Candidatus Helarchaeota archaeon | reverse complement strand
ATTATTGCTGAAAAAATTTATTCAAAGGGAATATTTGAAGAAGCATTAAAAATTGCTCGCAATATCAAAAATTTATACTTTAAAAGTCGAATATTAATAAATCTTGCAGAGAAAAGTCTTTCTGCCTGTAAAATTGTAATCCCTATTATAAAAAAAGGCAGATTAAATTTCATTATCAATAAGATTGTAAAATCTAATAAATTTGAAGACATTTTGAAAATGATAAAAGATAATAAAGATCCATATCTAAAAAGTTATGCATTAACGATAATTGGGGAAAATATTTCTTCTAATAATTTATTTATAGATGCACTTAATTTTGCTTACAAGATTGAAGTTCTGGATAAAAAATTAGAGATATTGTCTTTTATAGCAGAAAAAAGTTATTCGCAACAGGTATTAAAGATTATATTAAATAAAATTCACGAAATCGATAATCCTTACTATCAAAGTGAAATTCTTTGTTTAATTGGAGAAAAAACTTCTAATTCAGAATTAATTAATGAAGCTTTGAATGTTACTTATAGAATCGAAAATTCCCTTGAAAAAAGTAAAATACTTTCTTTTATTGCAACTTCTAAAAATTTAAATTTAGAAATATTTACTAAACTAATAAAAATTGGAATGATAACATCTATACATACACTAATGATAATAATTATTGAATCAATACATTTTTGGAATAGATTTAACTTGTCATTTAATCAAATTTTACCAATTTTTTTGAGATTAATTAACAATAAATAAGTAAGAAATCAAAACAGAGACAAAAAATTAATATCTGAATTGTAGTAAAATTATAAGTTTAGGATTTAAAATTAGAGCCTTACTTTAACCCACTTATGCCCGTATCTTTATCAACGTAAGTTTCGATGTCTAAAAAGAAATAACCCATAATTTCCACCAATTATATATATCAATATTACATAATATCAAATACGTCTGGATTTGTTTTAGCACGATATACTTTTATTGTACAACTTTTATTCTGAATTATAATTTCGGGCAATAATAGCTTAGAATTAGCAATTATTGTCCGTTCATAGGTAATAAGACTCATGTATATAGATGCTCTATAAGCATCAAATCCGGGATTTATATTCCAATCATATAAATTATCAGTAGATACTGAGTTCTCGAACCTTTTGCGAATTAAATTGTAATTAACTTTTTTTCTCGAACCAAAAATTATTGTTGTTTTAAGTTTTTTAATTTACTAGAAAAAGAGAAAACTTTTAATTTTAAGCTTTAGATCAGTCTTGGTATCAAGTTGGGATTTGAAAAAATATTAGATGCGAGCGATTTACTTATAATGTTTCCTTATTCTTCTCCTGAAAATAGGGGGCTCACACAATATGGTAAAAATAACATTAAGCACTTAATTCCAATTCTTGATAGACTCATTTTGGACTTTAAAAAAAAGAATAATCAATCAATTGAACAATATTTTTTTAAAAAATATGAACATATGCAAAAAAAATATCAAGTTTTTATAGGTATTCCAACTCGTAAATCCATACCTGCAAACATATCTGAATTCCAATATGGGGGAGTTATGGAATTTCGAGATTTTGCTATTGATTTATTTCGAAAAGCTGAAAACATTTTGCGTTTTAAAAGAGGTATCCCAAAAATTGGGGAGGGTTGGATATCAGAAACAAATTTATATTATGAATTAAAAGATCATTTTTCAAATTGTACTGTTTTGCATAATTTTTCCCCTAAATGGTTTGGAAAGCAACATTTGGATATTTATTTTCTTGAATATAAAATTGCAATTGAATATCAAGGAATACAACACCAAAAACCCATTGACTATTTTGGCGGAGAAGAAGGATTTGAAAAAACCAAAGAAAGGGACAATAAAAAGAAGAATTTATGTGAGAAAAATGGTGTCAAACTATTATATGCTTATGAAAATGACGATCTAAATACGCTTATAAGAAAAATAAGTGATATTATTAATAGTAATAAAAATATAAACGTAAAATAATATGGTTTTTCTTTTTGAGGAGTCTGTATAGTATTTTAAATTGGGAAAAAGATTACTAATTTCTTAATAAAAAAATGGAGGATAATATTTTTGGATAATGAAACAATTTCTACTTATGATATTATAGCTCGATCATTCAAAGTAAAAGATATTGCTAGCCCTATCTTATGGTCAATAACTCCAGACAAAACTCGTACTGAAATTTGGGATGAAATTATACCAGATTTGGATATAAAATTTGATTGGTTTTTAGAACCATGTATAGTCCGTGATGATAAAAAAATCTATGGATATCTTTTTGGTGATAGTGAAATCTTTCAAGTTGAAGAAGAAGGTTGTGTTGGAGACAATCTAGAACTCTTTACACCTGACATTCTTGTTCCTTCGTCAATGCCTATTATTGATTTATTTCCAATTTTTGAAAAAGAAAATTATTTGTTTGTTTTAACAAAAAATGACATAACTCATTTTATATCATTTAGTAATTTAAATCGGCTTCCAGTACAAATGTGTATATTTTCACTAATAATGAAATTTGAATCTGAAATTGTTAGATACTACAATCATAAACAACCACATTATTTATTTAGGAATTTACCTGAAAATATTCTTTATAAAGCATTAAAACTATGTTTGCGTAATGAAATAGATATGCGTAAAAGCAAATACCAAAAAATGTCAAAATATGTTGAAAAAGCACCAAATGGACCTACTAAAGATTTTGCAAAAATGATCCAAAGAGAAAATGAACAATTAGAAGAATTTTTGAAAAAAAAAGAATTAAGATATAGTACTTTTGAAGAATGTTTGGATGATATTTGTCTAATTAGTGTCTATGATGTTCTAGATAATTTCACATTATATGACAGGATTGAATTGATTAAAATAGATAATGAGTTATTTTCAAAATTACCATTTGAGAGTGAAGAAAAATTTTATGAATATTTTAAGAAATTACGTAAAGTTAGAAATGAAATTGCTCACAGTGGGTCAATTTTTAAATTCCTAGAAAACCCTAAAGAATTTAATATTTTTATTAGAAAATTACAAGAAATTAATAATAAATTATCAGAATTACTCGGAAGAGAAATGCACTAATCTACTAAAAGGTTTGGAATCTCAACTAGATGCTAGTCTTTATTAAAAAACTTTTTATAATTTTTAGTATATTCTTTTTTTAATAATTCCGCCGCATCTTTTCCCAAATTTTTTTCAAATGATTTTATTGTATTTTTTAAAAATTCTTCAGTTTTCTCCTCAATTAATGCTGCTGCAATTTCATCTTGTTTCGCTTTTTCATTAACATCGTTATATGACTGCACATTTAGGTACATACCTAAGGTTGTTTTTAATAAATCATTTAAATTTTTCATCAAATCAATAACGATATTATTCGGATTTGGTTTTTTATTATTCAATATTATTTCCTCAATTTAATTTAAGTTTTAATAATATAGATTCATAAGATTAATTTTTTGATTGTTATAATTGAGTATGTTTAATTATTTAAATTTTATTGAGAAATTGGGGTTTATTTATTCAAATAGATAAAGGTTAATTGAAAAAATAATGAATTTTATTATTTCATATACTTATAAGCTTATAGAGACTCAATGATAAGTGAAAAAAGTCAATTTCGAGTTAATAATTGATATTTTAATTTTTATAAGGATTTAAGTAAACTGACGATCTTTATTCCACAATATTATAGTCTGGACTAAAAGGGGTCATTCCTCAACAACGCCAAGCGCATCGTTTCCCCATATAGCCATTGTCACATTATGATTTCCCAGAGCAAAAGACCAATTATATTTGATTCCTCCGGCATTTATTCAATCATTCAGGGGGTATCAAACAGTTCGACCTTTTCAATTTGTATCTGAATTAAATTCAAAGGTCTATAGAGAATCTAGAGTAGAAATCAAGCCTTTGAATTAAATCTCGAAAAATTAAAGCGACTGGTCTTCCTTATATGATATCATCGTTAAAGAAATCGCAACGATTTAAATCCCAAGGAAATGAGGAATGATTAATTCCATCCCAAAAATTTTCTCCTACTTCAGGAAAATTTGGAAAATTCCATTCCCATTTGGAATGAAATGACACTTGATGTTTCTTATATTTAAAATAATAAACATGCGGATATCCCTTCTCAGACCGGTCTATGCCATGTCCATAAAAAAAATCCGGATTATCTATATACTTTGAATATCTTGCAGCTAAGAGCCAATAATATTCTTTTTTTTCATATAATTCTTGTATATGCTCATAGAAATTAGGGATTTTTGTAAAAATATTAAATACAAATGCAAGATAAAGAAAGCACATAACGGTATCTAAAGGATCTTCAAATTTAGGGCTAATGGTATTAAATAACTTAAGGTCTTCGGATTTTATTGGATTATTTTGACGAAATTTAGCGGATTCAATTTCCCATAAAAATTTAACAATTATTTTACTGACTAGCAAAAATAAATCAGTATTTTTAAAGAGAGTATTTTGATATTTTATGTATATTTGTGAGAACTGATATAACAACTGATAAAATGCATTAATAGAGTTGTTAGGGGATGAATTTTTTATTGTGCTAATAAACTCATCTATTTCTATTTCTTTCATATATAATAATAACAAGGACGCGAATGTCAATCCAGTTTCTTTTTCAATTTTTAATTTTTCTTTGTCAACGCTTATACTTATACCATCTTTTTGCAATTCTGGGGGTAGATCGATTATTCCACAACTATTGCCTTCATTATCTAATAGGATATATAATGTAAGTCCAGATAGAAACTCTTCTTTCACGATCCCGGTTATTTTTTCCGCCTTTTCGATAAAATTAACCCCCAAATCTCCTATGCCCAACTTCAGAGAGATATTTATGACCATTTTCTAAATTGAGTGGCAAATTTCTATTTTGATTTTTATAAGAATTCGAATTTTCCAAAAATTCACCCCATGGCGCATTTAATTTTAAATTAAACATCAATAATATAAATAGAAGGTTCTTCTTAATATATTTATACAGTTAAAAGGCGGAAAATCTGGAGTTACTAACTTGAACAATATTGTAGAGAGAAATTTACGGGGACGCACAGTTTTTAAAAACGAATCCTCTCTATTACGGGGATTCCTTCCAGATCGTCTACCAAGGCGAGAAAGAGAAATAGCGAGGCTTGCTCGAAATTTCAAACCATTAATTAGTAAGGACGGAGCTTTTTCAGTAAATGTGGCTATAATCGGAAATGCGGGAGTGGGAAAAACATCCATTGCCCAATATTTTTCAAAAAAATTTCCCGAAGCAGCTTCCAAAAAAGACCGCACAATAAAAAGTGTTTATTATAATTGCTATAACTACCGCACAAAAAGTGCAATCCTCCGTCATCTCTTAACAAAGCATTTCAACCTATTCTCCGCCCAAGGTTACTCTGATACTGAATTACTTTCCGATTTGATGACCAATCTAAAGAAAGAAGATTCCCATCTTATCCTAATTTTAGATGAGGCAAATGTTCTCGGCAGTGAGGCTATATTAGAATTTATTTACCTTCCTGAATCATTCGAATTTGGTAAATCAAGAATTTCAATTATCTTAATTTCCAGGAAAACTGAATTCAATGCATTATTACAAGTTCATCTTAGTGAAAGGCTATCTGAAAAAATCGAGTTAAAAGGATATAACGAGGAAGAAATGAGTGAAATTTTAACTTATAGGGCGGAATTAGCTTTCCATTCAGATGTATTAACCCCCGAAGTTCTGGACCAAGTAATATCTATAGCCACACAGACTCAAAATGCACGACACGGAATTGAAATTCTTTATAACGCTGGGAAAATAGCAGATAATGAGCAAAGTCCCCACATAACTCCCGATATGGTGCGAAAGGCGAAAGCGTATGTATATCCAGAATTACGACCGAGTTTGCTTGAAGATTTAAAATTAGATGAATTATTTACGGCTATTGCGGTTGCACGGAACTTAAAGCATGAAAAAGTCGTTTCCACAAGCATTGATTGGACCTATGATTATTATAAAATCGTGTGTGAAGAATATGAGAAAAAACCTAAGGCGAAAGTTACGTTTAGGCGTAGTGTGGATGTATTGGCAGACTCGGGGATAATTAATAAGGTTGTGGAGTCAATTCCCGAGGTTAAGCGGGGTAGAAGGGCAGTTATTACGATCCAAGAAATACCTGCACAAGTGTTGGAGGAAAAATGCACTGACCTACTTTCCATTAAATTTTTTAATATTGAGGATGCTAACTAATATAATTTCAAATATTATTTGTAAAAGGGTTAATTAATAAAATTAAAAAAATAAGGGATTTATATGTATAAACTTCATTCATTTCTTTTCCACAGCATGTGAGAGTAGGGCATTTCGGATCAGGAAGATTTTAACACTTAATTAACCTTATTTTTTCTTTTCATGTTGCTGTCTAGGAGCACCACAATTTGGGCACTTTGATAACCTACATCTTGGATTCTCGTATTCCTTATTGCATTTCTTACATATCCAAATGGTCATATTTTTAATCACCAATTTGTTCCTAATATTTAGTAATAATATTTTTTATTTTTTATAATTCTATTTTTTTATCTACTATTATTTTAATTCTTGAGAAAAGTTCAAAGATTATATTACTTGATAAGCGAAATATGCGAAAGTAATATTTTTAGACAAGATATCTCGTCCAAAAAATTGTTTTATTTCAAGCTAATAATTAACAATTAAAAATATAACAATAAAAATGAGGTAATAACCATAAGAGAAAGAGTAATAGCCGTTAAACAAGAACATACTGTGATTCCCCTATCTAATTCTTCTTTAAGCTGAATATTTTTATTAGCAGCTCTAATAGATTTTATTATGACATTTTTATACCACTCATTTTTTTTAATATTCTGAATTTTGTTAATATCCTCGATTGTATAACCAGCTACTGTAAATTTTTTTGGTTCTTCTTTTATATGAGAATAATAAAGCAAAAAATATATTGAAATCAAATAAGATCCTGAACTAATAATTAGAAAAATATTTGAAAGAAAACTGACAATATAGGATTTTATAGTAAAATTAAAATTTAATAATATACCAGTAATCTGATTAAATTTGTTCAAATATATCATAAAATTAGTTGCTAATAGACTTGAAATAAATGAGATTAAAATAAGTAAAAATCGAAATAAGCTTTTTTGTGATAATCTAATTTCTATAATTTTATCAATAAACCTTTTTTGAGTTTCAAAAATTGGTTCAAGAATTTCGGGATCAATAGTTAAATCTTTTATTTCTATATTTTCATATTCATTTTTAATTGAATTTCTTCTCCTTCTAGACCAGATTTTCAATCTTTTCATATTATATCGCATCCAACAGCAACTTTTTATTCTAAAATGTATCTACATATGATTCAAATTTCTGCCATCATTTCCCCAGTTTCAGTCAATCCTTTACTTAATTTCACTCACAGCTACTGTCATTAAACGGTCTTTCTTTCACCAATTTCCCCAACGATAACTCTGCTTTTATAATTTTCTTCCGATATTACTTCGACTACACCGGAGTTAGCTATTTCAATGTAAACTGTTCTATGTTTTGGTTCCCATTTCTCAATTTCAATCAACCCATTTTTATAAATTTTTATGTTTAATTTTCTTTCTGCAGACGTAATTTCTTTGAATATCTTATTGTCCCATGCATGAACCCTGTCATTTTTATTAATTTCTATATTTTCTTTCCATTCTTTTTCTGATACAACTTTTATTTGTCCAGAACTATCTATTTTAACATAGTCTATCCTAGGGATTGGGATAATTTGCTCTATTTGAATTGTCCCATTCAAGTAAACCAATATGCTTAACTTCCTATTATCGATGTATACTTCTTTATAATTTGAACCATTTGATAGTGTAAATGCCATAGGGATTAATTTCTTAAAAACTATTTAATAAAATTGAGAGAGGTCGGTGAAAGTAATATTAATGAAAAAAATATGGAAGGTAATATTCAAATAAGGTTTAATAAGAAATTAGAATAGATTTAGGAATTATCAATCCCGATCAGACACAAATGAGAAAGATGTAAATTAGTTGATTGGCATTCACCCCCTCACCAAGGTGAGGGGTTCTCTGCCGTATTGATTATAGATTTTTTCTAATAAAAAGGTTATATTAATTATTTACAATATATTTGAGTCCCAATTCAACAAGCTTCTCTTTTTTTGGGATTCCTTTTTCTAAATCCCAACCTCTCTCATCATAATAATCATCTAGTAATTTATTTGCCAACTCTTTAGTAATTTTCACGCCGCCATAGAAGTAAGTTACCCTCTTTTTAATTAATCTCTCAGGAAATTCATCATCTTTTCTGTTAAAACCCTCCCTAACATTGGCAACTTTAAGAACATTCCAAGATCTCTCAGCTGCTTTCATAAGTTCTTCTCTATTAATTTCAATCCCTGTTACTGCAGAATATAAATCAGCACAAGTTTTGGCACTATAAAACCTGTTAATTTGTGCCCTTGCACATATTCCTAAAGAACCTAGTGCTGTAAACCAGTCTTCCGAATATTTGGTAAGTCTTCCGATGCTAAATCCCATCTTATCAATAGGAGGTTTAAAAATTCTATCCATTGCATCCTCCGGAACACCCATTCTATCAAAATGAGTCCTAAAATCTTCTAGTTTACGTCCTGGGGCAAAATAAGTAGGTGAGCCTCCAGCGGCATCGTGCGAGCCTCTTGGATTAACAAACTGTTCAAACTCCATCGTTCCAAGGTTAAACATCTTTGGATCTAGGATAAGGTTTTGTTTCTTTACAAGCGGAACTTTTTTTACTGCTTCTTTACCATATCGGTTTATAAGACCCTCAAAGCCATCAGCTAGAATATCCCCAAATCCTTCTCGATGTGAAATCTTCTCAAGTAACTTTGATAACGTATCATAATCATTTTTTATCTCCAAATCAGTATCTTCATAGGTTAGGATTCCTCGTTTATATAGACTTTTAACCAAAGGAAATAAAGCCATAATTGTTATTGAATCCAGCCCATATCTATTCATTAAATCAAAACTTTTAATATTTTCATCATAAGTGCCAAAATTCATTGCAAAAAGTGCATATGCATTGACAACAGATGCTTCATAAGATATCAATCCTGAAAATCTTCCTTCGTTTATCTGAATTACGTCTTTATCGCCTATTGGACAAGATGGGCATGCTATCCTTGCTTTTTTCAAATTATCAAGATAAAAATCTTTAGGTACAATGGGTGCTGACCGAATCAATCCAAATTTAACCCAATCTTCACGATGTTTATAATTTCTTATTCGCTCGTATAACTGTTTATGTAATTTCATTAATTTTTTTGGATCCGCTACATTTACACCCTTGGTCCCACGAGCGATGATGGCTTTTAGATTTTTTGAGCCCATTACTGCACCTGCCCCTCCTCGTCCAATAGTTGAAATTTTATCAACTAAAGCAATCGAAAATTTAACCAAATTTTCTCCTGATTGACCTATGGAAATTATTCCACAATTGCCATGAAGATTCCATAAATTATCTGCAGTCTGATTTGTATCTTTTCCCCATAAATTAGTTGCATCTTCTAAACTCACATGATCATCAAAAATTTTTAAATAAATCGGAGAATTTGCCCTCCCAGTTATTATAATATGATCATAGCCTGCGTTCTTGAGCATCATTCCAAAACTCATTGAACCTCCTGCCCAACCGATTGCATTATTCATTGGCATCTTTGTTGTAATATATATCCTTGAAGTTGAAGGAACTATAGTACCAACAAGTGGACCTGCACCAATTACAATAGGATTTTCGGGTGAAAAAGGATCTAAACCTGGTGTAAAAATATCATAAAATAATTTTATATTGATACCAAGTCCACCGATAAAGTTTCTTATAAGCTCATCGCTAAGATTTCCTTCTCTAATTTTTTTTTTAGTTAGATTTATAGATAAAATTTTCCCAGAATAACCAAACATTCATTCATCAACTCTTTCTAAAGCTTTATATAAACAATATTTAGCACAAAGCCCACAATTATTACATTCGCTTGTAAAACTAATCTTTTTTGAATGATTCAAGGTCTGAATTAAGATACACGAAGCCGATGGGTTGAAAGTTTTTTTATGAGTAAAAGAACAAATAAGCTGACAAATTAAACAGCCAGTACAATTTTCCTCGTGCACAATAATTTTATTAGTCTGCATGAAAAATCGCTCTTAAAAAAATAAGAAAAAAATAATTAATATTGTCAATATGACAAGTTTTAGATTTATCCTTTAGCTGCTTTTATTTTCTGTAGCTCTTTTTCTAATAAGGCTCTTCTCATCGTCTTTCCAACAGGAGTTTTAGGTATCATACCTACAAATTCAACCATTCTAGGATATTTATAGCCAGCCAAATTCTCTTTAGCCCATTCAATGATTTCCTGCTCGGTAATTTTCCCAACATATTCAGGTTTCAATTTAATAAATGCTTTAATAGTTTCACCGGCTAGTTCATGAGGCACCCCAATAACTCCACAATCAAGGACTGCAGGGTGCTCAAATAATGAATCTTCAACTTCTGCAGGTAATATCCGATATCCTTTATATTTAATTTGCTCCTTAGTTCTTCCTACAATGAAGAAAAATCCATTTTCTTCCATAATAGCAACATCTCCTGTTCGTAACCAGATATTACCGTTCTCATCTTCTACTAATGTTCTTTGAGTCGCTTCTGGATTCTTCCAATATCCTTTCATCACTTGTGGACCCCGTATCAGTAGCTCCCCACGTTCTCCTGGTTTTAGTTCGGTAATATAGTCAGGTGGATCGACTATTTTTGCATCGGTGTCAATCACCGGGAAACCAATACTTTGGGGATTTATTTCTTCCCAAAATGCTGTTCCATGGCAAAAGCAAGTCACTTCAGTTAATCCATAGGCGTTAGAGACTTTTAATCCTGTACGATCCCCCCAAGTTTTAGCAAGTTTGTAAGGTAGTGGAGCTGAACCAGAACCACTAGATTCTAATGCGGAAAGATCTCGAGTTTTAAAATCCGGGTGATTAATTATAAAATTGAACGCTGTTGGAACTGTAGTAAATGTTTTTATTTGATATTTCTCCAACATCTTTAGAACTCCTCCTGCGTCAAAAGATGAAAAAACAATCAAAGTAGTTGCCCCTGCAACACAAACATTCAAGATGTAAAATCCCATTGCATGGCATAACGGATTGACTGTTACAGTTCTCCCCATTCCAAGTTCTTTCATGTACTCTTCATAGCCTTTCCAAGAGGAACTCGCTAGTCCGGTAGAAAATAGCTGAAAGCAATTAGATATAAGATTCGAATGGGTCAACATTACACCTTTTGGTAGACCTGTAGTCCCACCTGTAAATAAGAGTCCCGCCAAATCCTCCTGCACATTTATTTTTACATTAGGATCCTTTGGAGGATATTTTTCCAATAATTTTTGAACGGTTAAGTCATCAGGTTTATCAGAGGTAATTTTTATTATATTTTCAATACCTATTTCTTTAGAAGCTCGTTTTACCATTCCAACAAATTGTCTATCTGTTATGAAAACTTTAACGTTTCCTGCTGATTCAACTATGTGTTTAACTTCTTTCTTTTTTAATAAATAATTAACGGGTATTAAAATAGCGCCCGTCTGCCCGCTGGCAAAAGCTGTAAAGATAAATTCGGGGCAATTTGGGGTCATGACAGCGATTCCATCACCTTTTTTAATGCCAAATTCTGAGATAAGCGCATTACTTAATATGTCCGCATTATATTTAGTCTCATAGTATGTATATTTTAAATTCGTTTGGGGAAAATGCATACATACATTATTTGGAAAATATTGAACTGATCTTTTCAAAAAATCTGGGAATCCGTTAAGTTTGGGATATTTTACGGTCTTAGCTGCTTCGGGAGGTCTCCTTTTTAACCAAGGACGGTCTGGCCTTACCCATGGACTATCATTTTCCATATCTAATGCATCTAGAAAGTCAAAATCGTAACTCTCTTTATCACTCATTTTAATTCACCTTCTATTATTAGATTCAGTTAATTGTATTTTTTTTTGTCTTTATCCCTAATAATTTTAAACTAATAGATTATTTTTTTGTATATTTGGAATATCTATTATTTTAATTTATATAATCAATTAAGAATTAGCAATTAAAAATGGAGTTTTTTTATGAAAAAGTCTTTGTTCTGTTTAAAATGTGGGAAAAAACTAGCTGAAGATGCTAAAATATGCGATAATTGTCAGAGTGATACCTCAAAAAGTCCAAATCCTTTAAAAATCGAAATAACTGATATTAATTACCGACCGAACCATGGGAAAGTGTTTCTAAAGAGCTTAAACACATCCCAAAATTTGATAAAAAACATGTGCATCACGTATCTCTGAAAATAAAAGGAACCTTGCCAAAATTTGAACTGATTAAAAAGGAAGAAGGAAAATAATTAAAATATTTGAGATGATGAAAAACTGATTGCCAATCAAATATTAAATAATTTTCTAATACACGAATTTAGTATGTTTATAATATTTTTACTCCCTTTTCTCCATATTTTTCATTTTAGAGGTCCTTATTGGGTACCTTTTTCATCAATCATACGAAGATTTGCCAGATTAGAAAGGTTTTTCATGAAACTCATGTTTTTCATCTTACGCACTAATATTTTTTATCGAAATCGGTTTTTAAGATTCATCCCAGAATATATTGCTCAAATCGCTGGTAATGGGGTAAATCCTTCAGTTTTTACTTTACGAGAACTAAAACAAGTTTTAAATTCAATCTATGAGAATCATGATGGTTCTTTAGTTGGGAAACCGGTTATTTTAATAAGACCATGTCCATGCAGAGATGCCCTAAGAAAATATAGTAAAATACTCCCCAATATTACAGATATTATATTTACAAATAATAAAAAGAATTATAAACAAAATAAAGACAATAAATTCATCACAAAAGATGAATTATTTAAAAAATTAGATTTTTTTGACAAGAGAGGTCTTGTCCATATAGTTCTTGGCTGTATGGGGGTAGATGGGACAGGAATTAACATTTGTAATTGTCATAAGTCAGTATGTTTTGTGCTACAAGCAGTTCTTGCACGTGGCTTTTTAAATGGTCTAAAAAAGGGACCCAGTATAGCTAAAGTAGATCCAACCAAATGCAAAGGGATAGATGAATGTGGAGAATGTTTAAGTAGGTGTATATTCCACGCCCGAGATATTTTAAATAATAAGGGGAATATTATCGAAGAAAATTGCTATGGTTGTGGTCTGTGTGCAAATTCATGTCCAAAAAAAGCTACTATAGTGGTACCACGCAAAAATTGGAAACACTCCTTTTTTCCAGTGAGCTTGGTTAGGATTTAAAAAAAGTTTAGTATTTGGTTAAATTTATTTAGCTTAATCAGAAGTGGTTGTCCACCGTGGCTGTGGTTTTAAATTCCACGCTTGAGTTGCATATTCATTTACCATTCTATGGGTATTGAAATATGGAATTAGCCTTATAGCTTGTTTCATTCTTTCAATCCAATCATTCTGCTTATTATAATATGTTGGAATAATCTCATTTTCTAATGTTTCATATATATCATTTGCATCTGCGTCATCATTATTAATTTCGGCATTTGGTTCGCTTGGTTTTGGTCCAATTTTCCAGCCTGCCATCCCTCCGCTCATTGCGTACCCTTCAATAAACCAACCATCAAGGACAGAGAAATTCAAAACTCCATTATGCGCTGCTTTCATTCCACTAGTTCCTGATGCTTCTAAATATCTCATGGGATTATTTAACCATACATCTACACCAGCAGTAATTAATGATCCTAAATCCATATCATAATTTCCTAAGAACGCAAGGCCGACCCTATAATTATCCCATAAGTATTCCGATGCCCAAAATATATGCTTTATTATGTTCTTTCCATCTTGATCCCTTGGATGAGTCTTCCCACACCATACTAACTGTGCTCTACCTTTTGCAATTTTTCCTAATCTATCAATATCTTTTAAGATTAATGTCGCTCTTTTATATTTAGTAACGCGTCTTGCGAATCCAATCGTTAATAATTTTTGATCCATAAGCACCCAACTGTGCGATTTTTCATAATCTAGGAGTTTTGATTTTATTCTTTGATGGATTCGCCAAATTTCATTTGAATCTAAAAGATACGCTCTATCAAAAACTGATGGATCATGCTTCCAATTTGGAAGGGCTTCCCTGAAATAATCTGCAAATTCGGGATGAATCCATCTTACTGTATGAACGCCATTAGTTATTCCATTTATTTTATAATTCGGATACATTTTCTGCGCAACTTCACTGTGTTTCTTAGAAACTCCATTTATGTATCTTGAAAAATATAATGCTAAATGGGTCATATTTAATTGGTCTTTTCCTGCATATTTTTTAATGTCATCTGGCAAAAGGTTATTTCTAAACACATCATTAACTAATCCATAATCAAACCTATCATGTCCTGCGGGCACTGGTGTATGAGTAGTAAAAACAGTTTTCTTTCTGACTTGTTCAACATCTTTTAAATCTTTTAATAGTTCTAATGTAAGGAACGCAGCATGGCCTTCATTACTGTGAAAAGTATGGATATTATTATACTTCATAGCTTTCAAGATTTTAACTCCACCAATTCCTAGAATTATCTCTTGACAAATTCTTTGGAAAGGTGTTGCATCATATAAAACTCTTGTGAAATTCTTTTGCCATTCTTCATTGCCCTCGATATCAGTGTTCAAAAGATAAATCGGTATTCTATGTCCAGTATGACCTATGACTTCATAAACCCAAGCATCAACTAAAACATCTTTTCCTTGAATATTAACTTTAATTGTGACAGGGGCTTTATCTAAAACGGCCCCAAAGTCCCATCTTACATCCCTTTCAATTTGAGTTCCATCATAGCCGAGCATTTGATAGAAATATCCGGAGTTATAAGCAAGGGTTACAGCAACAATAGGTATCTCCAAATCTGCACAAGATTTGAGAGTATCTCCCGCAAGTACTCCTAAACCACCAGAATATGTGGGAATATCCGCATCAAGCCCAATTTCCATGCTAAAATAAGCAATTTTAGGATCAATTTTCATTTTTATCTCATTTCCATATTTTAAATATAATTTTAGTAATCTTCAATAAAATTTAAAGTTAGCATATTATCATAAATTGTAAAATTAAATTTTTTCAATAATCAAACATTTATAATTTAAAAAAGATTGTGGTTGTTATGAAAGAAAAAATCAACTTTGCACTCGTTTTTCATTTTCATCAGCCAATAGGTAATTTTGATCACGTTATTGAGCATGCTTATCAAAAATCATATTTACCACTAATTCAAATGATTAAAAGGTTTCCAAAAATTAAAGTTGGTCTTCATTATACTGGTTATTTATTAGAATGGTTAGAAAAAAATCATCCAGAATATGATGATATATTAAAAGAAATGTCAAATAAAGGTCAAATTGAAATAATTGGTGGAGCTTTCTATGAACCAATTATTCCAGTCATTCCTGATAGGGATAAAAAGGCTCAAATTGAACTATTAAGAGATTATATTAAAAATCATTTTAACCTAGATATAAAGGGATTTTGGTTGGCAGAAAGGGCTTGGGAACCCCATTTGCCAAAAATTTTGAATGAATGTGGCATTGAATATATCCTAATAGATGATTTTCATTTGAGAGCAAATGGACTTTACGAGGAAGAAACATTTTTCCCTTATTTCACTGAGGAACAAGGTTACTTAGTAAAAGTAATACCAATAAATGAACGCTTAAGATATATGGTACCATGGAAACAACCTTGGGAGCCAGTAGAATATTTAGAGAAAAATACAAATGAAGAAGGAAGTAGGTTAATTACTCTAATTTCAGACGCGGAAAAGATGGGTGTATGGCCCGCAGGTGATATGACGACTTATGATATTTGTTATGTAAAAGGTTATGATGGAACTCCTTGGCTTGAATCTTGGTTTCAACGTCTTACTGATAGTATGGACGAATGGCTTACTATGCTTCATATTAGCGAATATTTAAAGAAATATAAGCCAAAGGGACTAATTTATATGCCTACTGCATCCTACGATAAGATGTCCTATTGGGTTCTGCCTACACGTGCAAGAAAAAGCTTAGAAAACCTCATTAAAAAAGCAAAATGGAAACACTTCGGAGAACCTTTTTCAGAAGAACTTTTACAATTCTTAAAAGGAGGTTATTGGAGAGGTTTCCTTGTAAAATACCCCGAATCGAATTTAATGCATAAAAAAATGCTACACGTAAGACAAAAACTTATAAAATATGAAGAAGAATTCGGAAAAAGTAAAAAATTAGAAGATATTTGGCTAGACATTTATAAAAGCCAATGCAATGATCCTTACTGGCACGGTCAATTTGGAGGAGTGTATTTTTCTTTTATGCGAGAAACAATTTATTCATGTCTCATTAATGCAGAAATAAAGATTGATAGATTATTTAAAGAAAAAGGCAAGCTAATTAACAAAGTATACGAGAAAGATTTGACTTATGATGGCAGACCAGAAATTTTGATGGAAAATGAGTTCTTAAATGTTTGTATTCAACCCCATTATGGAGCAAGTATTTTAGAAATCGATATTAAAAATGCGATTCATAATATTTCAAACGTATTTACAAGAAAAGAAGAAGCATATCATGATCCTAAGGATAAATTTCCTGTTGATCGATGGAGAAAACAAGCATTTATCGACCATTTTATTCAAGATGCTCTTATTATGAATCAATTAGAAATTCCAATCGTTGACTTGGATGAAGAATCATTGGAAAAAAAAGTTGTTTCTGATGAATTCGAAGAATTAGGTAATTTTGCAGGTTCTAGTTATAATTATAAAATTACGTCTAGAGAAGAAAATCAAGTTGTTAAATTATCTAAAGAAGGTAAAATTAAAGAGAACGACGTGCAAATCAATAAAGAGATTATTTTACAAGCTAATACTATCGAAATTAAATATAATATTATTAATAAATCAAAAGAGAAATTAGAAACTTTTCATTATATTGAATTCCCAGTTTATATTGACTCTGATATTTCAAAAAATATAATTTTAGCTAATAATGATGAGATAAAAGTTGAAAATATTTCTAATTGGAAAGGTAGTCAATTCCATATTAAGAATTTAAAGAAGAAATTATACTTATCATTTTCTACGCAAAATATCAGCAATTTTTTAATTTATCCATTAATGACTTATGTAACTACTGATGGTGGATATGATACTTTATATCAAGGAGCAGTAATTGGCTTACAGAGTAAAATAGATCTAAAACCAAGTGAGGTTTATAA
This sequence comes from Candidatus Helarchaeota archaeon, assembly GCA_013375355.1. Next base: position 5,015 of record JABXJV010000195.1, on the reverse strand, counting down.
AAACTCAATCATTATTGATTTTAAGGAAAAATAAAAATGACAATTGATGAAAATAGGTTTGTTTGTATTCACGGACATTTTTATCAGCCACCCAGGGAAAATCCTTGGATTGAAGAAATAGAATTAGAAGATTCTGCAGCTCCATTCCCAAATTGGAACGAGCGAATTACATATGAGTGTTATGCACCTAATGCGTATGCCAGGATTCTAGATAAAGATGGAAAAATTACTAAAATTAAAAATAATTACGAAAAAATCAGCTTTAATTTTGGACCCACTCTTTTGGACTGGCTTGAAAAAAAAGTCCCCTCTGTTTATAAGAAGATATTAGAGGCGGATGAGAATAGTAAAAAATTTAATGGGGGGCATGGTAATGCTATTGCTCAAATTTATAATCACATCATTATGCCTCTAGCATTAAAACGTGATAAAGAAACTGAAATTATTTGGGGAATTAAAAGTTTTGAACGGGATTTTAAAAGAAAACCAGAAGGGATGTGGTTATCTGAAACTGCAGTTGATTTAGAAACAATTGAGCTTTTAATAGAGCATGGTATAAAATTTATAATTTTATCACCTCACCAAGCTTCAAAAATTCGTAAAATAGGCACTAAAGATTGGATTGATATAGATATTAAAAGTCTAGATACTACTAGATGTTATAAATTGAATATATCTAATAACAAATCGATTTCAGTATTTTTTTATAATAAGGGGTTATCATCCGAAATAGCTTTTAATGGTATTTTAAAAGAAGGAGTATATTTCATAGATCGTATTATTTATTCTTTTGATCCGTCCAAAAATACTCCTCAATTAGTTAATGCTGCAACAGATGGAGAGAGTTATGGCCATCATAAAAAATTTGCAGAAATGGCTCTTGCATATGCACTAGAACATATTGAATCAAGAAAACTCGCTACAATCATTAATTACGGTTATTTTTTGGAACTATTTCCTCCTGAATTCGAGGTTGAAATTGTAGAAAATACTTCATGGAGTGATTCCCAGGGTGTAGAACGCTGGAGAAGTGACCTTGGTGACTCAATTTCTGAAAAACCTGATTGGAATCAAAAATGGAGAACACCTCTTAGAGATGCTATGAATTTTTTGAAAGATAAAGCAGATAAATTGTATGTTCAAGAAATTTCAAAATATCTTCAAGATCCTTGGGCAGCTCGTAATGATTATATTGATGTAATAATTAATAGAACAGAAGAACAAAGAAAAAAATTCCTTTCAATATATAAAAAGAAGAAGACATTAAATGAGAAAGAAGTACATAAAATTATTAGTTTAATGGAAATGCAAAGAAATTCACTTTTAATGTTTACTAGTTGTGGATGGTTCTTTGACGATATGGGAATTGAAGCCAAACAAATTCTAAAATACGCAATTAGGGTTATTCAAATCGCAAAAGAATTCGATTGGGATTTAGAACAAGAATATAAAAATATTATGAATGAAGCCAAAAGTAATATTCCTCCCTATAAAACTGGTGATATTATATTTGATGAAGTAAAATATGAACATATTGTTAACTTTGAGAAAGCAATTTCCAATTATGCGTTATTGTCAACAATGGTTCCTATGGAAAAAAAGTGTGAATTATATGTCTATAAGCTACATAACTTAGATCATGTAAGATTGGAGTTTGGATACGCCATATGTGTCATAGGTTACTTAGAAATCTTTTCTAATTTGACTTGTCATTTCGAAAAATCTATGTTTATCGGGATAAAATTAGAGAGAGATTTTTTAGGGGGTGCAAAACTAATCCAAGATTTCGATGATTATGAAAGAGATAAAAAAACTTTGGCTAATATTTTTGAAAGAGAATCAATGACGGAATTGATTAGGGCAGTTGATCATATTTTCAAAGATCAAATTTTTGGAATTACGGACTTATTTTTCAAGGAACGAAAACAAGTTTTAAATGAATTAATTACCTCTAATTTTATATTTTTAGACACAGAGTTTAATCAATTTTACAATACAAATCTCAAATTCATGAGATACCTGAAAAACATTAGTGTACAAATTCCTGATAAATTCAAACTAGTATTAGAATATGTTTTAAATCAAGATTTGACACAACAATTTGATACATTTTTAAAAGAAAAAAACTATGAAAACCTAAAAAAGACCTTACAAGAGGGTGAATACTGGGGTGTTAAACTAGACACAACCAGATTTGATAAGGAAATCACAAGAACGATTATTAATCTTCTAAATACTATTTTAAAATCAAGTTTAAAAAATCCAAATGCAATTACTCTTCTCGAACAAATTGAAGAAGCATTAGATTTCGCAGTGAAATATAAACTCGACATTATTATGTGGGAAATTCAAAATGAGTTTATTCATATAATTGAAGATAACATAGAATTGCTGAAAGAAATAAAAAGGATGAAAAGGTCAGAAATTGACTTTAAATTTGTCCAAGTTTTAAGTTTAATTAATACTATTGGAACAAATCTAAATCTTGATATCGAAATAATAATGAGAACTATTATTGGAAGTAAAATGATATGATTTTTAAATTTAAATTAGGTGATACAGTTTGAGTTCTAAAATAAAGGGTTATTTTTCATTTGTATTACACTCTCATCTTCCTTATGTCGTTGCTCATGGGATATGGCCCCACGGAATGGATTGGTTAAACGAAGCAAGTGCAGAAACTTATATCCCGATTTTAAATTCTCTCTATAAATTGAAAGATGAGGGATTCAAACCAAGAATAACAATAGGATTAACTCCCATCCTATGTGAACAAATGAGGAATGGGGCGTTTATTGAGGGTTTTATAAATTATCTAGATAATAAGATAGCCTTGGCAGAAGATGATAAAAAATTATTTATTGAATGGAAGTCTGAAAATTTAATCAGATTGAGTGACATGTGGAAGCAATTTTACACCGATATTATTGTCGATTTTAAGGAAAAATATAATAGAGATTTGGTCAATGCTTTTAAAATCCTTCAAGATGAAGGAATAGTAGAAATTATAACTTGTGCGGCAACGCATGGCTATTTACCACTCCTTAGTCAAGATTATAGTATTGAGAATCAAGTTAAAATTGGAATTCAAAATTATAAAAAACATTTTCAAAAAGACCCTATTGGAATCTGGTTACCTGAATGTGCTTATAGACCTGCATATAATTGGAAAAACCCCATTTTTACAGATGAAGATGGATATGCTAGAAAAGGGGTAGAAGAAATTCTCAATTCGAATGGAATAAAATATTTTGTAATAGATACACATCTCTTAATGGGTGGAGAAGCCATAGGAGTATATGCAGCACGATTTGAAGCTTTAAAAATGCTTTGGGAAAATTTTAAAAGACAATATAAGCCTCCGCCTGTAGATTTTAATAAATCTCCTTACAGACCATATCTGGTTTCGTCCACTTCTGATTTTGAATCCCAGGTCGCTGTCTTTGTAAGAGATCCAAAAACTTCAATCCAACTATGGTCTGCCGAACATGGTTATCCTGGGGATGGGTGGTACTTAGAATTTCATAAGAAACATTTTCCATCTGGTCATCGATATTGGCGAATCACGTCTGTTAAATCTTCTCTCGGTGATAAATTGGAGTATGTCCCTGAAAATGTTGAATCGAGATTAGTAGAAAATGCAGGTCATTACAAGCAACTCATTAAAGATATTTTAATAGATTTTCATCATAAGAATGACAAAGAATTAGGTATAGTAATTGCACCATACGATACTGAGCTAATGGGCCACTGGTGGTTTGAAGGCCCAAGGTTTCTCTATAAGGTGTTAAAATGGGTAGAAATGGACCCTGAAATCGAATTAACAACTTGTGGAAAATATCTGGCGGAATTTCCACCGATAAATATAGTACATATACCTGAAGGGTCTTGGGGAGAGGGGCAAGGTCACTGGATATGGCTAAACGAATGGACCACATGGACTTGGGAAAAAATTTATGAAATTGAAAAGAAATTAAAAGGAATTTTTGAAAAATATAAAGGAAATAGAGATGATAATATAAGAAGGATAATTTTGCAAATTGAACGAGAGAATTTGCTACTACAATCAAGTGATTGGCAATTTCTCATTTCAACATGGGCTGCAAGAGATTACAGTGAAAATCGAGTTGCAGAGCATTTTAATCGAATAAATAGGTTAATTGGAATATTGGAACATTATGAATATAATAAAAATTTGCTACCAGAACATTATAGCTATTTAGATAAGCTTGGATCCACTGATAATATATTCGGAGCCGAAATTGAAGAAGTTTTAAACCTTAAATAAACTATCATATGAGTTATTTAAAATAATCAATGGGACTACATAGTTATCCTTTCGATATTTCAATTCATAATAAATCTCTCTAATTAGGCGATCAAATTTATAAATTTCACAACCTTTTTGGAAAGTATTAAAATCTACATTTTTTCCATTATCGAATATTTTTACATATTTATTATTATAGTATTTCATTAAATTACTAATTAAGTAATCTGTCCATAGTTTTGCCTCACTCATTGTTGTAGATAATACTCCTAATTTCTTCTGAAATTGGTTTTTTGCATCAGCAAAACTCTCTACTATTTTTAGATCTTCCTTAGTAAGTGAGGTGGTATGAAGAACACTATTTACTTCAATATAATGAAAGGCAGTTATTAAAGAAGCCAAATCCCTAAAAAATAAATCTCGTTCCCATATTTCATCTATGGATCGGTTAGGGTCTCCTTCCAAATCTGTTATATATAATTTTTTCTTACCTTCTTCATCAGATTTAACTAAAATTTGTGCAAGATGTAAGTCTTGATGAACTGTAATTTTATTAAAACCAATGAAATTTTCTAAAGCATGCAAATCGGTTTGAATTTGATTAAAAATTTTTGAAATATTTTTGAAAATTTTTAAATTTGCATTTCTTTGTTTTAGAATTTCATCCATTATTTTTATTTGCGAATCTTTGAATGTTTGGATATCATCATTCGTGAATTTTTCTTTTTCAAATTGGTGAATTTTT
>JABXJV010000194.1 GCA_013375355.1 Candidatus Helarchaeota archaeon | reverse complement strand
TTGAGAACAGAAATTACCAATAGACAACAATTAACATCGTATATTTTATTAATTTCTTTTATACCCTTGATCTTAATCTTTCAGTTTTCTTTTTTACAAAGTGAGATTCAATTTGTTATTGATATTATTTTAACTGGAATTCTACTATCCTTTTTAATTTTAAAAAAAAGACAAGTATCTGAAATTGATGTGAAATTAAAATCTATTAGTTTTGCTGAATTCCTGTTGATAATTTCGCCTATCTATATATTTTTCGTAACCCTATTTATAAGTAATCTAATATATGTAAGTACTATGAGCAATGTCGCATTTAATTCATATCTATTTAATGTTAGGCGTGTTTCAGAAATAAATTTTCTCCCATTTTTAATTGGTGCTATTGTTGCTTTTTTACTTTCTGGATATGGAGAATATCTTGGAAGAAAGGTTTTGATTTTTTTATCATTTGCTTTAATTGGGTTTAATTGGATTTTATCAAGTATTATCGGTTATACGATGATAATTAGTATATTTAATGGATTAGCTTATGGTATAATGATAACAGTAGGTATTTTTACTATGTCAGGTGACATTATTATTAAATCTGATTTAAGATTGAAATCCATTTTGATATCTTTGTTCTTAACCCCCATTTTTCTCTATGAACTTATAACAAGTTATTTTTTTTATGATATAGCTATTTCTTATAATTGGTTATTTATGGGACTTGAAGCAGATATTACTTGGAGTGCTACAGCTCTTTTAATACTGGGTTTCTCTTATGATTGGATATTTCTAGGGCTTCAACTTAATTTCATTCGAAATACTCTATTTTCTTTAATGATAGGGTTATATATCCTAAGCATTATTTTGGTCGTTTACAGCCCAGAAACATTTCCAATTAAAAAGAAACAAGAATATTTAATCGAGAAATATATTTCAAAAGCTAAAGAAATGGCAGAGAAACAGTAATTAGTTAGATAAAAAAAATTAGATAAAAAAAAAGAAAAAATAGTTTTTGAAAAGTCGTGTGTTTATTTGTTTTATTTTTCGGAATAGAGATAGGCAAGAATTGCTAATGACATACCAGCAATTGAGGAATAAATATTAATCCAATAAAAGAATCCTACACTCGGTATGGACATATGTATTGGCAATCCAAAATATAAATAAAGAATCAATTGGGAGATAGTGGGCAAATCATCTAATCCCTCATGAGCGAGTATAAACCACGGAATAGCATAGGGTTTAATATCAATAGTACCTGCTATAATAAGGAAGCTCGTGATTAATGCAAACGAGAATATAATCAATCCAACCATTGTTCCTGCTAAGGACAAATTTTTATTGTCCTTTAGTGAAGCAAAAAGTATTAGCGCACCTACTACACTATACGACACGCAAAAAACTAGAGTAATCACCATTACACTAGGAAGATCTACCATTGGAAACGATAAAATCGGATCCAATAAAACCAATCCCAGAATCGTAGCTATTATTCCAATACCAATTAGTATAATTGCGAAGATTGTTGAATATTTCCATTCAAATTCCAATTATTACACCTCGAATAATTTTTCGAACCATAAATAGGCCAAGAATGCTATTACCATGCTAGCTATTGATGATACAAGGTTAATCCAATAAAATAAACCTATACTCGGTATAATATCATATATTGGCAATCCATAGAATGCATAAAGTATCAATTGGGAGATCTCGGGCAAATCACTTAAACCCTCATGAGCGAGTGTAAACCACGGAACAGCATAGGGTTTAATATCAACAGTACCTTGTAAAATAAGAAAGCTACTGATTAATGCAAACGAAAATATAATTATTCCAGCCATTAATCCTGCTAAGGACAAATTTTTAATGTCCTTTAATGAAGCAAATAGTATTAGAGCACCTATTACACCATATAACACACAGAAAACCAAAGTAATTACCATTACACTAGAATACCCTATTATTGGAAACGATAAAATTGGATCCAATAACACAAACGCCAGAACTGTATTCAATATTCCTATACCTATCATTATAATTCCTAAAATTCCAGACCATTTCCATTCAAATTCCATTTATAACACCTTGAATATTTTTTTCTGTACTACTGTTGTACACTAAATATTTAAACCTTATCATCGTCCTACAAAAATACGCAAACTTATAATTTTTTTAATCTATTATGTTGTTCTTGCCTATTTTTTTTACAATTAGTCATACAAAATGCTATATACCTGTAATATTTTATTACGATGAATATCTCTAAAAATTCACTAAAAAACCGTTCTATTCTTTTTTTCTACGATATCTTTTCTTTATTTTAACTCGAGGGGTTGTTTCCACCGATTTCCAGATATTTCGTTATTTATTGTAGCTGAAATATTAGAACATTTTATCACACAGGAATTAATGTAACTGGGTTAAGTAAAAACCAAAGGTCAATAAACGGACTCCATTGGAAATCAGACACTTGATATCCAGTATTATTGATCCACCCACTAGACAATGTTTTACCAAAGCCAGAAAAAGAATAATAAAGCCATCCACTAGTACTTATTTCTAATTCCATATATCCCCTAATTACTACTATTTGTGACAAATGTGAATCACCAGAACCTGATATATCCTTACCAATAAATTTACCTATCCAATTTGTATTAGATTTGATGTTAAGTTGAAATTTACTGGGGAGCAATGCTAATGTAACAAATAATTCATCTTCATTTTTACTATTGACCATAGAGGAAAAATAAATTGCAAAAATTCCCCCGACAATTAACACCATTATTATTCCAAATGCTAAATATTTTTTATTAACCAACTGAATTAATTCCTCATATTCCTCTTTATAGTTTATAATCTTTAATTAATAAATTTTAAATATTCTTTGGCAAGAATCTTTTTAATCTTTTTTTCTTTTGTATCTTTTCTTTATTTTAACCCGAGTCTGCATCAAGCCACATTCGGTACACGTATATGAAAATCTTCCTGTTTTTACCATTTTACCTTCGCACTCCTCGCACTTCTCTTCAGTAGATATAAATTCTGCCCGTCCCAAAACTTTATCCTTTTTTCGCGATGATTTTGTCAAATGTATTCTCCTTCATAATATCCTTTAGATTTGAACACAATACCCACAATAAGATTAACAACACCTAATAGAATTAAAGCTCCTCCAATAAGGGTATAGAGTGGATAAAATAAACTAGGTGCTACTAATCTTTTAAGAGAGTTAATGATATCTTGTGGAATGATATTTGGTAGAATTAAAATAACCGATAATCCTATTATAATAAAAATAATTCCTAATATTGTCTGAGTGATAGGATATACCCGACCTCTCGTTAATGTCAATAGTATTCCTCCTCATTATATCCCGTAACTTTTACCACAAGAGCTAATATAAAATTAATTATACCTATTAAAATCAAAAATCCTCCCATTGAATAAAAATTCTCCGAACTAAAATCTTTTGGAATAATATTTGGTAGAATTAACAAAATTAGTCCAATAGTAATCAAAATAATTCCTATTTTTATATGAGTGATAGGATCTTCCAATCGGTGTTGCCCCAATGTCAATTTTTTATAGTCCTTTACTTTAACAATATATTAGAAATTATTTCGTTATTTCCTCAATTTTGTCCGCGATTTGTTTTAATGTGACACAATAGGGGTGTTTTTCATCCTTAAGAATAAGCATATATTCACTTAAAGTGCTTTGGACTTCACACGAACATGGGATAGTACCAATTATTTTATTCTGAATCTTAGCGATTTTATTTTCGATTTCTTTATTTTTTTCCACAAATGCAGCAGGAACCATATTTAGAATAATGTGGTTTTCTTTTTCTAACGACTGGTAAATCTCCGACACCATATTATCAGTACCACTTAAATCTGCCTTGTTTAGTGTAGAAAGTAATAATACCAAATCAGAACACACAATAGCATTTATTGACCAATATTTAATTCCAGGGCTGGTGTCAAAGAATATATAATCAAAATTATGATCTTCAAGTAATTCTTTTTTTGCTTTTAATAGTATTTTTAATGCATTCATTTGCCATTTTCGTCCAGCAGTCTCGAAAAATTCAAAGACATCTCTTCCAGTATTCATCAAACCTAGATATAAATTCCCTTTCAAATGAATGTCTGATTCAATATCTTGTTTAATAGGGGTCAAAAAATCCATTACTGAACATTTTCTATCTAAGAATTCTTTGAGATAATATTTAGATCTTTTAGATTCATCTATATAATCCTCAAAAATGTAGTTTAGACTTGGAGCACCAATATCGAAATCAATAAGAGCGACATTCTTGCCCCTCATAGCTTGAATAATTGAAAAATTTGAAACAAAATAAGTCTTTCCTGTTCCCCCTTTATATGAATGGATTGCAATTGCTTTTTTCATTTTTTATTCTCCTATTTAATTGTTGAGAAATAAGCGAGTCTCCCCTTTCTTTCTTTTTTAACATAGCCGAGTCGAACTAATTCATTGAGATGAGCACTTTCTACTGCGCGTTGCAACCCCGTTTTTTCAGCAACCTCATTTGCTGTAGCTTCTCCGAGTTCCATTAAGGTGGTGGCAGTATCCTGCAAGGGTTTTGAAAGTTTAAGCAATTCTGTTACATCTAAAGCTTTTAATTGTCCAACACTTGAACCTGCTAAAAATTGGTCTAATTTATCAATAAAAATGTCAAATTTTGAATCAATTGATGCTAAAAGGAGCTTAATTTCCTTGAGCTCTTTTGAAAGCCCATCTTGATCTTGAATAATAATCACCAAAATTTTTATTTGTATAATTGTAGAACAAAAAGGTATATATATTTTGTTAAAAAATAGTAAAAAAGAAATTTAATATTTTAGAAACGAGTAGGTAAAAATGATTATAGCTGTAGAACCATTCTTTTTTAAACTAATTGGAACAGAAGAAAAACAAATTTCAAAGTTAATTCCAATAATTAAAGCAATATTGAAAAATTTACCAACCGAGGATCTTGAAAGAAGAGTATTTTTAAGAAAATTTACTGGTGAAGGTGATCTTAAAGGAATTCTAGATTATGTTCCTAATGATACTATAATAATTGAATACAACAAATTAGATTTAGAAACTGAAGATTACAATGAAGATTTTATTATTGGTCCATTAAATATGGATGAATTACAACATTTTTACAAAAGAATTTTAAAAAATAATATTGCTATCTATCCATTTACTCACAATTTAATCAATAGCAAATTTTTTAGAAATATCATGTTTTATCCACACGTTCCGGAGATGCTATACGTCCCTGAATTCTCTTTATATCGCATAAAAAACTTTGATTTTAATAAATATTTTAAAGAAAGGAATGTAAAACGTGTTATATTGAAGGACGAATTTGGTTTTCACTCAGGTCAAATTCTAAATTATAGAATCGTAAGCGTAGATAAGATCAATGAAGAATTAAAGGTATTTAAAGAAAAAGTTCGTTCAATTGAGGATTTCGGAGGGATAATAGTTGAAGAATTCCTGGCTGGAATTGAGAGTGAAGTTTTCAAAAATCATATTTTTGGGGAACTAATTCCTAATGAAGTTTTGAATTACAAAATACGCTTGAAGGGATTAGAAGGAGTATTCAAAGCTTATACAAAAGATGAACCTCAATTACTTGATGAGGTAACTACTTCCGTTGGAAATATTAGTAAAACTGATATTCAACTACTTAATCCGTTTATAAAGCAGTATTTACCCTATTCTTTTTCCTCAATCGATTTTATTTTTCGAGATGACAAACCTGTTATCATTGATGTGAATAGTAAAGCGGGAAGTTTAGGTGAAGTTCAAGAAAAAAATAATTCAAATGATCATAATCCATTTGAATACTTTTTGAATAAATGTCAAACATATTCTAAAAAGGAATATCAAACACAAATGAAATATTTAGAAAAATTTAATAGTATTAACTTAAAAATCAGAACTTTAGATGGAATCTTTACAGTTAAAGATGGAAAAATTGAAAATTTGATAGCTGATTAAGAATTCACAGAAATAAAGGATTTATTCTCATTCTTTAAAAATTCTGTCACATTCACACTTCATGGTTTAACTTTAGTTGAAGAAAAAATACTTTATTAATTTATTCACTTATATTCTTACATCTTCTTAGTACGCTTTAAACCTGTTTTATTCATCAAAAGCATCAACCAAAAAGTTTATATGTATTGGCGTACAACAATAATACAAGGAAATATTGTGATGAAAAATGGTTACAATTGAAGGAAAATGCAGAAAATTGTTAACTTTGAGAGAAAAAGCATATTTCGAAAAAATCCGATTGAAAAGGGGAATATCAGATTCAAAAAAGATAAGATCAAAAAGAAAGATATCAAAATCAAAAAAGATAAGATCAAAAAGAAATATATCAAAATTAAAAAAGATAACTATTGTTTATATAATAGGAGCAATCATTTCTGGAATTACTATTTTATTCAATATCTTGGGAAGTCCGTATCTTTTAAAGAATATCGAAATTGAATTCTATCTAAATTTAATTAAATATCTAGATTATGAATATGGAGATTGGAACAATGGTCCAAATTTGATGATGGTTTGGTCAACTTTTTCTAATTACATCAGATTTCATAATGTTTTCACATTCCAAATAATAATTTGCCCAATAATATTAACACCGGGTGTTATCTTGTATTATTATGCTAGAAAATGATTGAAAATGGCTACAATTGAAGAAAAGTGTAAAAAAATGTTAAATTTAGCAGAAAAAAAGTATTTAGAAAATAATAGAATAGGAAATGGACCTCAAAACATAAAATTATTATTATATGACCAACCACAAACAACAGAGTCAAAAGTTCACTATTCTCCTCAATCTTTTAGTTACCAACAAAGTACAGAGCTTTTAAATTCTTTAAACAATTCTGAAGCTATAGAAGAGAACCCAATTTCAGAAATTTTAAATAAAAGGATAAGTCAAGAAGATAAAAAACAATATTGGAAAGGAATGCTAGAAATTCTACCAGCAAAAACAGGTTATAAAATAAAATTTAGCTTTCAAAGTGAGTTTCTTATTAAGTGTCCCGAAAATAGTCTAAAGGAAAGTATAAACGATTATTTAAGTTTCTTAGATAATTCTTGGGTGGAATTTACTAATAATGCTTCAAAAGAATTTCAGGCAAAATATATTAAAGAAAACAATCATAGTTTGGAGCCAAAGGGGGTAATTTGTGAAAATTGCCAAACTGTCAATAAACATAGCTTTACATATTGTATTTATTGTGGATTGTCTCTCAAAGGATGTTCTGTATGTCTGTCAAAAGTTGAATCATCTGAAGAAGTTCTTAAATGCCCTTATTGCGATACTATATCTCATAAAAGCCACTTACTAGAATGGTTGAAGCTTAAAGGTGTATGTCCAGTTTGTAAATATCCATTGAAATGGAAAAATAACGAATTAACTTAATGTAGGGGGATTGGGGCCAATTTCTAAATTAAAAATTATCGATAAAAATCTAGAAAAATTTAATGGTTTTACTATTTCAAAACCGAATTTCAGGTTGGTTTAGTATGAATATTGAAAAAAATGCTTCAATTTTACTTGGCATATACTTCCTCTTTATTCAAATCTTAATCTTTTCAAGAAAAATTAGCAGAGGGATACCTAACATTTATTTAAGCTTCAAAGGGTTTTGTTTTTGGTTTTTTATTATTGCTGGAGTTTGTATTTTATATGGTGTAGACCGAAATAGCAAATTAAGAATAAATATAGGATTATTATTAATATTTGTATCATCAATTTATTTGATTTCATTTAATATTTTGGGAAGTCCATATCTTCTAAAAAATATTGAAATTGAATTCTATCTAAATTTATCTATATATCTAGATAAGTATGAATATGGAAATTGGAACAGTGCTTCATATCTTATGATGGTTTGGTTAACTTTTTCAAATTACATCAGATTTAATAACGTTTTCACATTCCAAATAATAATATGCCCAATGATATTAACATGCGGTATTATCTTGTATTATTATGCTAGAAAGGCAATAAAGATTTTAAATAAAGGGTTGGCTACATATGGATATTGAAAAGAACACTTCAATATTACTTGGACTATATTATCTTTTTATTATTATTCTAATTACTATGATGACATATTCTAGAGTGATTAATGTTTTTTCGATTATTCACTGGCTTACAATATCTATTTTTATTATGTTTACAGGAATTTGCTTTATTTATGGAGCAGACCTAAAAAGTAAAAGTATTATTAATATTGGATTTGGATCACTACTAGGATCAATCATTTTTTTATTTTTATTGAATTTTTGGGGGAGAACTTATGTATTGGGAGAAACTGCTAAGAATTTAATTCCAGAGATAACTCTATATTTTTCTATTTTAGAGCGAAATTCAACTATTGGATTTGATACGACTTTAGCAGGAATCTTAGCAAGATTATCGAACTACCAACGGCTTAATATTTTCATTAC
>JABXJV010000193.1 GCA_013375355.1 Candidatus Helarchaeota archaeon | reverse complement strand
GGTTATAAGACCTGCTATGGACATTTTAATAAAATCCTTGTCAAGCCTGGACAGAAGGTCAAAAAAGGTGATATAATTGGAGAGGTAGGCAAAACCGGTATGGCTACAGCCACGAATCTGCATTATGAGGTGTGGTATAACGGAAAATACGTTAACCCGATTAGTTATTATTATGACCCGAGTATATTATATTAAATCGCTTTTTTAATTTATAAAATAAAAAACCATCAAGGCAAACTTTGATGGTTTTTTTATTGAATTTTTAATAATATTGTAATGCCCGATTTATCAAAACGAGTATTGCGAGTGCGATAAATCGCTAAAAAAATGAATCAATCAAATTAAATATAAGATTACACAACATTTACTCCATAAAAATTCAATTACTCCCCCAATTTTATTGATAATTTTAATACCAATACTTTGGTAAATTCTGCGTAATTACCTGAAAATTGCAATACGAAAAAAATGTCGTTACGAGCGACCCTTAATCCTCAGGGGGAGCGAAGCAATCTTTAATATAATTTTTAAGCTGTGAACCTGTCCTTTGGGTTGGTGTTGTCACCAACACACTTTTCCCACTTACGAAGTCAATAAGTCCATGTCATGCACTCCAAAACCATCGGGACGACGGAGTAAATCTCACTGTTAAAGTCTATGTCATCTGAGTAATCAGTGGAGCATTTGAAACTAAATTTGCAAAGGTTTTGTTAAAATAAAAATTATTTTACTTGATTGAGGGCATAATAATAATTATATTATTAAACTAAAAATTAAAAACTATTATTTTATTGCTTTTTTTATTAAATAATTATAAATTTATATGTTTTCAATCTCGGAAAACATAATTACTGTAAAGGAGAGGATAAAAAGCGCTGCGGAAAGGTCTGGTAGAGATTGGAATGAAATAAAGATAGTTGCAGTTTCAAAGACATTTCCACCAGAGTGTATAATCGAGGCTTCCAAATGTGGAATAAAAGATATTGGAGAAAACAGGATTCAGGAAGCATTTAGTAAATATTCTGTAATAGGTAAAACTGTTAATTGGCATCTTGTTGGTCATCTTCAAACCAATAAGGTAAAAAGGGCGCTTGAGATTTTTGACCTTATTCATTCTGTTGATAGCGTTAAACTTGCCGAGGAGATAAATAAGAGGGCAGGTAGTTTAAATAGAGTGACAGAGGTTTTGGTTGAGGTTAATACGACATCCGAAGATTCGAAATTTGGTATCACTCCGAAGGAAACTGTCGAGTTCGTGAGAGAAATTTCACAATTGCCAAATATAGCGGTGGTGGGATTGATGACAATTGGAGTTTTTTCAGAAAACCAGGAAGACTCGAGAAGATACTTTGTCATATTGAGAGAACTTAAAGAGCAGTTGGAAGATTATCGGCTCGGTAAGGGGAGAATGAAGTATCTTTCAATGGGGATGTCAAACGATTTCGAAGTTGCGGTTGAGGAGGGTGCAAATATTGTGAGAATTGGAACTGCTATTTTTGGTAATAGAATAGATTAATTTAAAGACTTACTTTTTATAAATTAAATTTAATCTGAAAGGGAAAGTTTTGAAATTAACACCATTGGATATAAAGAGGCAGGAGTTCAAGAAGGTGATGCGGGGTTATGATGTGATAGAGGTGGATGCATTTCTTGAGATGGTAGCAGATGAATATGAATCTCTGCTTAGG
>JABXJV010000192.1 GCA_013375355.1 Candidatus Helarchaeota archaeon | reverse complement strand
GAAGGATATTCCAATTGTTTTTCTTACTGCTGGTGCATTCGATTTTTCCGAAGTCATAGATGACCTTGCATCAGGGCAGGATTTCCTGTTGAAAACTGTTGATGGCGATGAAATAATTGATCGGATTAAAATGCTTTTGAAGGATTGAAATCATATAAAATTATGATATTTTGTAAATTCGTTAAATAAAGACTTCAAAATTGCCTTTTACTTTCCCTCCAAAATTTTTCCATCTTTTCTTTTGTTTTGAGTAGTTGATTAATTTTTTCTCTGCATATTCTTGCTATCTTGCTGTTTGGTTCAAGTTCAATTGCCTTTTTATATTCTTCAACAGGATTTTCATAATCTTTTATGTCTTTCTTTTGGTAAGCCATTCCCAAAAGATAGTGAGGTTCTGCTCTTTTGGGATAGACTGCCATTGCTGACCCAAATTCCGAAATTGCATTCCATAGCTCTGATAAAGACGTTTTTTTATAACAAACTCTGCCCAAAGAGATATGCATGAAATATTCTGCATCTTTGAAATCAGGTTTTAATTGATGTGATTTATTAAATTTTTCATACGCCTCATAATAAAGCTCCCAATCATAAAATTCTTTTCCCTCCTGGAAGTATTTTTCTGCTTCTTTTTTTTCTTCCAGGAGTAATTTCAATTCATCTAATACTTTCTTGTTGTCAGGGGCGATTTTTATAATTTTATCAAAATATATTTTTGCCTTGTCTGGTCTATTATTTTCCTTGTAAAGCATACCGAGTTGGTAATTTGCATCAATATTGTCGGGTTCTTTCTTGATTATATCATTGAGAATTTTCAGTGCCTTTTTATAATCCTTTTCAGAAAGATATCTTTGAGAAATTTTTAGTTGAATTACCTTTACATTATCTTTAATTTCGTTTAAATCAGGATTCAACATTATTGCTTTTTTATACGCATCAAGGGCAGGTTCAAATTCGTTTATATTCAGAAAACAATCGCCAATCCTTATATATGCATGCAAATCTTGAGGATTCTCTTCAATGATTTTTCTGTATTCTGCTATTGCTTTTTCAAACTCTCCAGCAGTAAAAAATTCATCTGCTAAATTAGCTCTGGTTGAACAGCCGAAAATCAGGATTAACATTATAAATAGCATACCGAATATTTCCTTGCAAAATGTCCGGTAGCACTTCATTTTCATTTATATTTTCTCCCTTTCCATGTAAATTTTCCCGTTGTTCCGATTATTCCGACAATAAAAAAATAAAAAGGCTGAAATATTTCCCAATAAATAAAATATTTCAGAAGGTCCATCCTGTCAAAAGTTTTCGCTCCTTTTAATATCACGGAGAAATCAGTTAGCCACTTCAATAATAAACAACAAAGTGGGATGTATCCAAGTTCCTTTAAAAATAGCGATAAAGGCAAAAAAATTATCAATCCGAGAATTGTTAAATAGAGATCAATGAGATAAATAAAAAACAGCACATCTGTTTTTCTCTGATAAAAGGCATTTGAAGCCCACCTTGCTCTTTGACTGAAAAACTCTTTCAGCGATTTTGCGGGGTAAGTAGTCACAAAAGATTCTTTATTAAAAGAAAAATTAATTTTATCGTATTTTTTTATCAACTGCAGTAATAAAATATCATCACCTGATATCATGTGTTTTATTTT
>JABXJV010000191.1 GCA_013375355.1 Candidatus Helarchaeota archaeon | reverse complement strand
TCTCGATTCAAATTTATTGCTGCAACTAAACCTGCTGGACCTGCACCTACAATAATAATATCTTTTTTGACCATTTATTTATCTCCTGGATAAAATTGTAATTAATTGATTAGTTTAATTTATTTTAATATATTGGGTAATTTTTCCCTATTCCATTAATGTATATGAAATATCTGTTATTTTATCATTTGATCAATAAAAAATTGTAAAAACCGTTGAAAATCTACTTTTAAACAGATTTTTAATGGTGGTTTTGCTTTGGAAATTATAAGTTTTCCATATTCTTTATTTTTATTAATTATAACCTCTATACCCATCATTCTAGTTGTAAATAAAGTTGGATCAATTGTATATGCCATTGCTAATGCATCATGGATATAACAGCCATCTATATTTCCAAGTTTTTTATGAACATCGATATAATATGGAAGCATTCGACTTATCAGTTTTGAAATTGATGTATTTGCAGTCTTAATGTCAGAGATTTTAGTAGTAGTTAATGTAAAACTCATTGTTACATCAAGTGGAACTAATATAATTGGTAGATCTGACTCGAGGACAATTTTAGCTGCTTCAGCATCTGCCCATACATTATATTCTGACACGGGGGTGACGTTACCGGGAACTTTCAAGGCTCCACCCATAATAATAAGCTCTAATATGTAATTTGATATCTCATGATCAATTTTGAGTATTTCCGCCATGTTTGTTAAAGGTCCTGTGGCTACTATTGTTACTTCATTGGGATATTTTTTAATCGTTTTGATTAAAAAATCAGCAGCTGATTTTGAGATAGGTTTAATTTCTGGAGTTGGGAGGTTAATATTTCCTAAGCCATCTTTTCCATGCACAAACTCAGCAGTTTTTAATTCTTTATAAAGAGGTTTTTCACTTCCTCTTGCCACAGGTATATTTTCTATTTTAAGATATTCTAATAGACTCAAAGCATTTATTGTGCCTCTATCCACATTAACATTCCCGGCTACCGTTGTTATTCCAATTAATTGGATTTCTTCTGACTGCAGTGCAAGCATTATTGCTAAAGCGTCATCAATTCCTGGATCACCATCAAATATTATTTTTTTCATAAGGTCTTTATCACATCCAAGGAAGTGCATCTTTTTTGTCATTGATTAAATGGTACTTTGCTTTCGAAACACAGTTCTCCGGAAATGACTTTGGGTTAAAAAGCCCAGTCCTAGAATCAGTCCACCAATTAACACGTTGTTTTATCATTTCATACGATACAGAGTTCCAATACTTGTAAGAAGTATAGCAATGGAAAGTTTCCATTTCTCTCATCAGATAAAAAATTTTTTGTAGATTTCTTTGTTTTTGTTTATTAGAGTCAAGTGAATAAGATCGAAAAAGGAGTTCCAAAATTTTCACCGCCTCATGAATGCTTTTCAATGGATCTGATATATTTTTTTGTTGTTTAATGACCATTTTTAAAACATTCTTGCATTCTTTTAATTTATTACCGTCTAAAGTTCTCCAAAAATCCTCGAGTAATAGGATTACTTCAATAATTTTTTCCTTTTCGTCAACGGAAAATGAGAGTAAACCAGCAACTTCGCTAACGACTTCATTAACTCCAATTTCAGGATTCCAAAGATATCTTCCTAAAACATAATCATTAATAAAACGCGTTTTAGGAGTTAATCTATAACCAAATATTCCTTTCAAATTTGAACCAAATGCTTGAATTGAATCTGATATTCGTTCTTTTAACAAATTTATATGAGGTCTAGGAAAAATCGATTGATTTTCCATACCCGCTTCTGGATCTATAAAAAATATAAAATCAAATATCTCATAGCTTTGAGCTGCAGCCATCTGTAATGTTTTTCTGCATACATCTACGATCTTTATATCTTTAGGAATCTTAGAAAACAATTTATCCCGAAGCCCCTTAATCGGTTGTAACTCAAAATTCTCTTTTATATTAGCAAACCATGTAACAAAATAGAGACGTTCAGGTTCTGCATTTTCTTTAATAAATTCCAAGTATTTAATAATAAGATCATCAATATTATTCCTACAATAATCACAATCGCATCCTCCCCCCTCGAACGCAAACAGAGCATTACTTGGGACTGTTTTAAACCTATTAAGAGTGTATTTAAGGATCTTTTCCCCAAGTTCTTTCCTCTTTAGGCTACAATAAGAAATTCCTTGATAACCAAAGACTCTCGCTCTAATTTCAGGAAATTTAACCCATAAATCGGGGGGGATTTGATTAAAAACATATAATAAAATGATTTCTAGACCAATATCCGCGGCATATTTGAATACTTCCTCATAAACATCATATCTCCACGAATTTTTTCTCAATTCTTCGAAATCAGGAATAAATAACATCGCTGCATATATTACAAATGTTACCGACGTATAATTAAATGATCGAAGCCTATCCAAGTAATCTTTCCACTGTGGAAACGTCCATGTATCAGTGGAAAGCCCTTCTAATCCTAATGGTATATTTAAGGTCATACCACGTGTTTCAAAATGTGGAGTTTGAAAAAGTTCCCAATTAATAGAAAATGGGTCTTGTGTTTGAGACTCCTTTAATTTCATGTATAGAAAGTATATACCATTAGCAAGACCGCGGTCGCCAACTGATATAATCACTATCTCATTTTCCTTTTTATAAATTTCATTTTTATTACTAGAAATTAAAAAATCATCTATTTTCTTAAGTTTATTCGCTTTCTCTAATTCCAACTTTTGAATTTCTTCTAAATTATTTTGCAATGTAAGAAATGTTAAAGTTTTAATTGAATTTGAGTCAGGTTCCCCAATCCAACTTGCTAAAACCCTAACAGCTTGTTCAATTTGCTTGCTTTTATTTTTATTAAAACTTATTTTATAACTCATTTCTTGTTCACCTATATCGTGATATATCAAGCCGAATAATCATCTGATTTTGTAATTCTTAATTTATAATAACTATTTTTGGCAGAATTTTTTATATCTATTTGAAAATATCTTGGAAGACCGTCAGAAAACAGTTTTTTCATAAAGTACCTAATATTTGCCAAAATAAATAATCAATACGAATAACAAAAGCACCGAAAAAGATGAGGGTTAATAGAATATTTAGAATAATTTCTCCATTATCTCCTATCCAAGGATCCCGCATTCTATCAGAATTGTACATAAAGGGATCCCATAGAAAAATTTTGCGTGGAGGCATCCACTCATAAATAAGAACTGTTAGAAATACGCCATTAACAATCAAAGATAAAATAGCAACAATTCTTATTGAATCAGCTGAATACTTCAAAAACATTAATTTTTCAAAATCAAAATAAGGAAATCTAGGAAGTATATCTGCTAATAAAATATCAAGATGATAACTAAATTCACTTACGGGCCAGAAATATAAATGATGTATTTCTCCATATTCATTTGCGATTGTATTGATATCTAATAACAAATGCAGAAAGATCCCAAACAAACCGAGAATTATAAATAGTGCTAACTTCAAATTTTCAGTTTTTGGATCTCTCCATTTCATAATTCCAAAAAAAATGATAGCTAAAATTGTGCTCATTATAAAACCAGTTAAAAACATATGGGTTATTCCCCCATGAAAAGATGCTGGATATTGGAAGCCGCTTATAATAAAATAGAAAATAGAATCGAAATCTGGAAGAATCGCTGCTAAAATCAACATAATCTTTTCTGAACGGTCCAATTTCAAGAGTCTTCCTGAAAAATACCCGCTTAAGTAATGAATCTGAAACCACAATTTTAATCCGTTCTTATTTCGTTCTTACTTTAACAAAAAATACTTTTAAACTTTAAATATTTCTTATTTTTAAGTCATTGAATATAATAGATGAAAATAAAATGCATATGAATGTTCATGCAGCCATAGGTATATTAATTTCAATGGTATTTTCAAGTTATTTATCAGATTTTGAGATTTTATTTATTATTGTGGTTATGATAATCATTGATTTCGACTTTCTATTATCAAAATTTGCTAAAAATCATAACCATCGTAGATTACCAACACATACATTTTTTCTATATGGCATTTTCACAATTGTAGGGATAATATTATTTATTTTTAGGATATCAATATTTAATTTTACTGATCTATGGCGTTATTTTATTCTACTTGGAATTTGTGGACTTATTCACGTGGGTACGGATTTAATCGACTGGGGAATTTCATTATTTTATCCTTTTAGTCCAAATTTAATAGGAGGCATTTTAAAAACTCCTGATGTTACAGATGAAGAAAAAGATGAAGTAGGCCGCTGCTATTTTATAAATAAGTACTATAGATCAAACATTATCAAAGTTTTAGAATTAACTTTTGGAATTTCGGCACTTTTATCGATAATTTTAATTAATATTAATTATTTTTATGTTATATTAATATATTTTGGGACTTTAACGTTACATCTAATTCAATTTTACAGCTGTAGTAAGGAAAAAGATTATAATTGATAGATTAATATTATCATTTAATTAAATATTAGTTAGTCAATATGAACTCATTTAGTTAACACCAAAATATATTTTCGAACCAAAACTTTGAAAATCAAAAAATTCATTTATTAAAATGTGTTGTTCTTGAAATGGTTGTCACTAAGAGAAAAATAGCAGTTGCTCTTTTTGTTATTGCATTCTGGGCAGGTATTTGCTATATGGCCTTTGAGTATCAAACTCAAGATTGGAATAGAACATTTGTCTGGCCTGATGGTTGGCTCCACAAAGTACGGTCTATTAGTTTTAAAGGGAACGATTTTCACGATGACCATGAATTAAATCTTAACTTATTATCTACACAAGCAGGATATCCTCACGAAGGGGCAAAAGATGGGTTCATGCCTGGCTTAGATAGTCCATGGAGTGCTTGGACTGACTGGACTTCATATAGCTACCAGATTGGTAAGGATGAGGCACTATTAGAGGGATATGAGATTATGACTTGGTATTCAGCTTTTAGAGTTATGGTCCCACCCGGCTTTGATGGAAATTATGACATTAATGTAGGCTCAGATGATTCAATAAAAATTTGGAAAGACGGTGAATTAATATGGGAAAATGAATTGGTAGAAGAAAGGCGAATCGTTCCTGATTCTGATGTAAAGAAAAATGTTCATTTTAATGAAGGTCATAATGTCTTTATTGTTGCATTATATCAAAAATCAGAAATAACTGGCTTTTGTTTCCGGATTAAAGATCATGGTGGAACTGTAATGCCTTGGCTTGGATTCTATTATTGGATTACTCTTCCACCTCCAAATTACGGATACGAAATAACCTTTATAGCGATATGTTTAGTTGCTGCTTTTATATGGGTATATTTCTGTTATTGATTTCTTTATTTCTTTTAAAAATTCTATATTAAATGATAAACAAAATTCTAATACAATTCAATCTAAGAAATTAAAAAAAAATACATAAAATTTGGAAAAAATTGCAGGAAATCAGCTTTTTATTTTGGATAGGCATATTTTTTGGGGGATATTTAATTATTTTCCTTTTTGCAGATATTTTTATAGATAATTTAAAAATTTTATGTATTATTTATGGAGTTTCTCCTTTTATTATAGGATCGATGGTACTAGGGATAGACCCAGAAGAATCTATTGCCTCTATTATAGCTTCAATAAATGGGTTGCCTTATATAGCAGTGGGAAATGTTATTGGAAATTCTATTATCGCATTAACTTTATGTTTTTCTTTGCCCGCTCTATTTTATGAAATTAAATTTAAAAAAGTTTCGAAATTTTATTTTGTTATAATTTTTTCTTGTTTATTTTTTATTTTATTTAGTTTTTTAATTACATCTGGATTACTTATCTTCGGCTCTGCTTGTCTTTTGGCATATCTACTTTATCTTATTAGAAATATTAGATATATATCTAAAGAAAAGGAAATCGATTTTAATGTTGAAAATGAATTATTAGAATATGAAGAAGAAGGTGAAATAAAGGAAATCACAAAAAAATCTAAGCTCAAGATGGTATTTTTAATTTTAATTAGTTTAATATTTATTATTATTGGGGGAGAATTGTTAATTTATTCAACAACTGAACTTATTAAAATGACTGGCATTTCTGAATCGATTTTTGGATTTATCATAATTGCTTTGACTACAAACGTCGAAGAATTAACCTTAGTTTTAAAATCGATAAAAAAACACACTGTAGAAATCGGTTTAGGAGGAATGATCGGTAAGATCATTTGGAATTTTACGATTACATTTGGAATTAGTGGGATAATTGCTTTAAATATTACATTCGACTGGAATTTGATTTGGAATTGGATTATTTTGCTTTTAATCATATCTTATTTTTATACTATATCATGGAAAAAATCATTAACTAGAAGAGACGGTGTTTTTTTATTTATCATTTTCATTATTTTTCTAATATTCAATATATTATTACCAGTTAATGTAGGGTTACTCTATGGTTTTTTTTAGTCAATCACAATTGATGACAAATTTAAAATATTTAATTAATGATTTCTATTCAAAAAATTTATTAAAATGCTATAAAATATAATCAGAAAAAGGGTGTTTTAATGGCTAAAAAAGTTATAGCACTTGGTGGCGATGGCATTGGACCACTTGTTGTCGATGCAACCGTTTGGTTATTAAAAGAAATGAAAATTCCAAATTTAGAAATCAAACCTATGCCAGTAGGTGAATCTGCTATCGAAACTCATGGAGAAGCATTTCCGCCAGAGACTAAACAAGCTGTGCAAAATTGTGATGCTATTTTATTTGGGGCTACAGAAGAAAAAGCATTGCAAGTAATTGCCTTTTTGAGATGGGGTCTAGGTAATTATGCGAATATTAGACCGATCAAATATTATCCGGGTATTGAAGTTGTCTCCCCTATGAAAAAAGAATTGATAGAGAATATAGACTACGTTTTCGTGCGCGAAGGAACAGAGGGTATGTATGCAGCTGCAGGAAGAGAAGGTAGGGTAAAAAAACTGGCAAAAAAAGGAGTAATAAACCCAACAGAAGTAGAACGTTGGGGTGAAAAAGCAATCTATGCTTTGCGCATATGTTCTCCTAAAGGAACAGAAAGGATTGCACGATTTGGTTTGGAGTTATGTAGAAAAAGGAAAGAAGAAGGTGTAGGAAAGGGATTGCTTGAAGTTATAACTAAAAGAAACGTGCTACGAGTTCAAGATAAACTTTGGTTAAATATAATAACAAAGATTGCTGAGGCAGAATATCCCGAAATTAAAATTGAAGAATATTTTGTTGATGATTTCGCGAGACGCTTATTACGTTATCCTGATTATCATGATACAATAATTGCTGAAAATATGATTGGAGACATTTTAACTGATATGTGTGCAGAGCTTGTTGGTGGTTTAGGTCTTGCTGGATCTGGAATATATGGAGAGAAAATACCATATTTTGAGCCTACTCACGGAAGTGCACCTGCAGTTCTTGCAAGAAAAAACTATGCTGGAGAACCTGTAGCAAATCCAATGGCAACGGTATTTTCTGCTATAATGATGTTAGATTATCTAAAATTTGAGAAAGAAGCAAAAAATTTGGAAAAAGCTGTTGCAGCACTTATTGCAGATGCAAAAAATTATGAAGAAAATTGGAAAGAATTACCTAGAGATATAGTTCCGGAGAAATTACGGAAAGAAGGTAAATTTGCCTCAACACAACATACAGCAGAAGCAATCTATGAGAAATATAAATCAATTTAGAAATTTTTTTTTATTTTAATCTGATTTTAACATTTTTGAGAGAAGTGTGTATAAATGGCAGAAGAAGAAGAACCTCCCATTCAATATTATGAAATTTTAGAACATAAAACTATTTCTAAACGAGGTCGCTGGTGGACCCTTCTAACATTATTAAAAGATACTGAAAAAGACCAAACTTTTTTATCAATTTACAAATTTCAAAAGAGAACAAATAAAAATACAGAAGAGAAATATTGGGCAAAACATTCTAGCTTTAGAATAAATAATATAAAACATGCCGAAACTCTTGTTGAATCACTCAAAGATCTGATGGTTATATGGGAAGAATAAAATACTCCTAGAAATCAGCCTTATAAATTAAATAATTCTGAATTTCTGCAAAGATTTTAAAAAAATGCTTTTAAATTCAATAAAAAGGAATTTTATCGACAAAAAATAGTCAGATTAGGCGAGTTTATTAAAAAGCGCCTCTATTTAGGCGCTTTTCAAAGATTTTTAAATGTAAAATTCTTCTATTATTTTAAGACATGTTACGGAAGAAAAAATGATGACGTGTCCAATTTGCGGAGTCCCAACACCCGGAGAATCTTATTGTTCAGTAGAATGTATGAAAATTGCAAAGGAAAAAGAAGCAAAGGGCTTAGAAAGTGAAGATGCAGAGGAAAAAGAATTAGACCGAAAGTACGAATTACTTCCAATTCTCACTGAGAAATGGACTGTTTGCCCATTTCATAAAGTAAAGTTAAAACTTGGTAAGGAGAAATTGATAAAAGAAGATGAAGACGACGAAGATACATATTATTATGAGCGCACTAAGTATTGTCCGAGATGTTATAGGGTTTTTTGTTATCTTTTCAAGGAATATGGATTAGAGGATGCAGAATGGGAGCTTGAAGCTCCATATTTCGAGGAAACAGTCGATCTACTCGTCGAATTAGATCCAATAATAAAAGAATATGACCGTAAAAAAAAAGGTATTTACAGTTTTGAATAGATAAATTATATTGTTTAATTTTTTATTTCACTCTATAAAATAGTCCATTAGAACTTCGTCGAAGTAGTGTTTTTCGATCTTAAACTGTCTTTTTCGAGTTCCAACTATTTTAAAACCCAATTTTTTATACAATTTTATTGCATTAGTATTAGTATGGAATACAGATAGATTGACTTTTTCAAAACCCTTTAATTTTGCTTCTCGTAATGCATTTTTCATTAAAAGACCGCCAATGCTTGGCTTTGCATTCCTGTAGTGCTTATTTAATAAAATCCCTAAGTCTCCAGCTTGTTCGCTACATTCCCAATTATGTGTTCAATTGTGCAATGTCCTACTACTTTTTCATCAATGGTGGCAACGAGAACAATGTTATTTTCATTTTGATGGTTATAGAACCACGATTCTTGTTCATATTTATTTGTGATCTCAGAAATGACTGGAATAAATTTTTTTTCACCAACCACAGAATTGAAATTTTCCCAAATCATAGACAAATCTGTTTTTATAGCATGTCTAATTACGATTTGAACTAGATTTCTGTTAGATAATTTAACGTTAATAGATTCTAAAATCATTGAAAGAAACCTCTTGTAATATCTTGCTTAATATCCGTGATTTAGTAGATAGATCAAGGGAATATCCTCATATTTTCCATCAGGAAGTTTTCTTCGAACTGTTATAGGTAATAATCTCTGTTCAAGTTCCATTTCAGCAATTTGGATTGGATCTTTAATGTCAGGAATTTCATCTAACAGAATTGGTGCTGACATAGAGATTTGCAAGGCTCTAGCTCCTATTATTCTTGCCCTCTCATATTTAGTTAAATGATGTGGTCCAATTTCTGGCTTAATTTCTCTTTTTTCTTTTTTTAATTGTATAGATGGTTCTTCAATTAACTCTTTTTTGCTCTTAATCTTTTTTTTGGTCTTTTTTTTTGATTTTTTAACCATAATTAATAGCGCCCGACCAAAATTTGAACCTTATATGAATATTTCTTATTTTTAACTTAAAATACCCAAAATCAGTTAAACGTTTGAAAAATAGGTTTTTTATCATTTTCATTAATTTATACTTATAAATTTTTTCATTTTGAGAAATAATTTATTTTTAGAGTAAAAAGAAGAAAAAAATTCTTGAAATGAAAGTAACAGATAAAATAATTTTCTTAATCTTTTAAAAAATCAGAAGAACTCAACCGAATTTTACCTTGAATCATTCCCTTATTTAACATATCATCCAAGAGCTTCACTGCAAATTTTTCTGTTACATTTAAAGTTTTTGAAATTAGAGAAAATTGAACATTTTTGTAACGCTTTATTAGATTTAAGATAGCCCTATATGTTGATTCTTCATGAAGGAATGTTCCGGTATCGATATCAAAAAAAATTCCTTTAAGTTTATCCTTTTTTTCAAACATCTCAATTAGAATTTCTTTCACTACAAATTGAGAATAATGTAAATGATGGGCAATTTGTTCTATTGTCAATATTGGAGACTTTTTTATCATTTTTTCAACTTTCGATTGAAAATTATCTAAAATCGAAGGAATTCCCTTCTGAAAAGATTTTTTTATGCCTTTGATTTTCCAACTTACTTTATGAAAGTCTGATACGGTTCCTAGGGTGGGGTCATCGAGTCTAAATATCTCAAAACCTAAGAACTCTTCAGAAATTTTAGTGAAATCAAATACTAATGCTATTGCCTTCGGGTTTAAATTTTGATATCCTAATTGATTTAATATATCTGTAGGCGATAGAAAAAGACCAAGTCCTGGATGTGAATGATACCAACCAACAGTAAAATATCCTTTCTCAATTGCTATCGAATCAAATTCTGCTGCTTTTAAATAATGCTTTTCCTCAAATGCAACTTCAAATTTCTCACCCGAAGTAATTGGTACTGAATCAACAATTATCAAATCATCTTCTTTTATTTTTCCAATTAAAAGACCATATGTTTCTTTCCATTCTGACCGTTTAATGTCAAAATTTGCGTAAAACAATGTATGTAATAAAATATTTCGAAATGTTTTAAGACTTAAATAAACTATTCCCTTTTCTTCTATAGTAACTTTTGTTAAGTGAAGTCTTTCTTCAGGAACATATTTAAGTAAAACATTATGGAACAAACTTATAAGAATGGCTTGAAAAGAGGGCCCAGACAATGAAAGATTATTAGATTCTGCTTCAATTATTTGAAGATTCTTTCTAGCCTCTTCAATATTAGTTTTTAGTATATTATTTATAAAATTAAATATTGTCAAACCAAATCCTGATATTTTATTTAATTTGATTAGTTCATCCGTTTTACTCATTATTTCTTCGGCACTTTCAGGCAATTCGAGTAAGAGATCAATTATTGCTATAAAACTATCATAAATTGTAGCACGTTCATAAATATATTTTTGTAGAACGGAATCTTCAGCTTCTGCCCTTTTAATAGTAAATTCTCTAGCTTTTTGAAAAAATCTTATTGAGTTTAAATAATCAGGAACTCCCTCTTTTGGATTTAATAAACAAGTTGCTAAATCTGCACAGCAATTTGCAATTTTTTCATATTTTTCTTTTAACTCTAATTGACCTTTAGAATAAGAATTAATTGCATTTTGATAGCATTTAATTGCTTTAGCATATTCTTGTATCTCTACAAAACAAGCTGCCGCCCGAAATAAACTATCTCCAATTTCAGTTTTAGGGTCCTCGATATCTAAGGTTTTATCCAGTTCTAAAGCGGCTTTTAAATAATTTTTTACGGCTTCTCGGAAATTTCCGCTAATTTCGTATGCTCTACCTTGCTCCTGATATTCCATTATATGGTTATCCCACAAAAAATAAAATTATTTAAAAAGAAATCAAAATTTAGAAATTAATAATTTTGCCAATTCTGTAAATGCATCATCCACTTTATCGCCAGTCTTTGCGGAAGTTTCCATAAATCCATTAGCATTAATTCTTTTTTGAAGTTTTAATCCATCATCTTTAGTAACTTCTTTATTTGGCAAATCTATTTTATTAGCAACAAGAATAGTTTGAAATTTTGGCTCTTTAACGTACTTTTCCAATTCAGCCATCCATCTTTCCTCTATCTGATTGTATGTAGATCTCCGTGTAACGTCGTAGACAATTAAAGCTCCCTGTGCACCTTGGAAATAAACATCTTGCATTTGACTCCATCTATCATCGCCGGCTAAATCCCATAATGTTAGCTTAATTCTATTGCCTTCCAACTCTATATTCTTTAAATAAATGTTAGCACCCATTGTGCTTTTATATTCTTCGGAAAATTTCTCAGTTACGTATTTCTTCACTAATGAAGTCTTGCCTACAGCAGGCTGTCCTATTATGCTGATTTTGAAAACATAAAGTGGTAATTTACTCATAGCAATTCTCTCGTTTTAAATGATTGATTCAAGAGATAATATCTTATTAGTTACTTCTTTTAAAAATATTTTACATCCATCAATATTAATTTAATTAATTTATTGAATTTACACAAAATGCTAAATTAAATAAATAAAATAATTTTTTCAGTATAATTTGGAAATTAATTAAAGATAATTTAGTATTTTATATCCGAAAGTAGATGTACATTCCCAATTTTAACTTTTTCTAAGCCAACCCCTCTTTTAGCCACTTCTAGACAGCGTTGTGCGTGGTACTTGCTGGTTAGGGGCAGATCGTTCATGTGATAATGTGGAGAAAACCCTAATAGCGAATATGGAATGTTTGGATTGATATCTTTTATAAATTGAGCTATTTTCCTTACTTCATCAACATCTACATAACCTGGAACTAATAAGGTTGAACCTATTAGAAAAGGAATTTTAGGTCTTTTTGCTACCATTTCTCCTAATTTTTTAAAATTTTCAAGAGTTTGTTTATTAGATACCCCACAAAGAGCTATATTCAAATTTTCATTAAAACATTTAAGATCTATTTTAATACAACCACCTGAATTAAATGCTAATTCTGCTGCTTTCTTCATCAACGGCCAATTCACCCCACCATTCGTTTCAAAACAGACCCTGAAAATTTGGCCATTTTCTTTAGCTTTATTCATAGCAATTTGAGCAGTTTTAATTGCATGAGGCATTTGTGGAGAAGGATCCCCTCCAAAATAGCAAATACAACTTACTTTCTCATTAATTTTGCTGGCTAGTTCCCTGGCACTAATGATAGGGTTTAATTTTTGAGGCATTTGACGATATTGATAGTTCTGACAATATAAACAGTCAAAATTACATGCACCATAAAACACAGCAAGATTTGAGTATCCATATTCAGGCCCTTGTTTATTAGCAAAGTCGGGATATCCGCAACCAGTTCCGGCAGGACAAACAAAGGCTGCAACACAATTTGTAGGATTTGGGTCGTAATACCACTGAAGTAGCCCCTTATCTATTGTACCAGCTAAACGATTAATCTTACCATTTTCATTTTTCACAAGACCACAATAACCCAGTCCATTCAAAGGGATTTTACAATCATTTGAACAAATTCCACATCTTAGGCCATTAGGGTCTCTTGGGATAGTTGAAGGAAGACCATATTTCTTTCTACTTATTTTATGTATTTGGTTTGTAATTGAGATGGCTTCAGATGGTCTTTCTATAATACATTTATAACAGACTCCTAAATTTTTAGAGAATAATTTGTCAGATTTGTGACAAACTTTGCATTCTGGAATTTTGACTTTTATATACCTCCAATTTTCTTGACTAAAAACAAAATAAATTATAAAAAATAAAACTTTTATGTTATTTCTCTAGCAATTAAATTAGAAATGAAAAAGGCACTTTAATAAGTTGAAGTAAAGATGACTTTGAAAAAATTCTCGATGGATGGCACTCCTTATAGTTTGAGAGAATTTAAAGAAGAGGATCTTTCTTCAGTTGTTGATATTAATTTAAAATGTTTGCCAGAGAATTATCCCGACTTCTTTTTCTTGGGAATTTATTATAGATACCCAAAAAGTTTCTTAGTAGTCCTGATAGATGAAAAAATCGTTGGTTACTCTATGTTTCGTAAAGAAAAAGGCATCTCATGCTTTGGTTTGAAATGGGTTGATAAGGGACACTTGGTTTCTATTGCGGTTCTTCATGAGCATAGAGAAAAAGGACTAGGACAAAATTTGCTACTAGGTGGAATTCATTCGATGAAATTCGATTATAATGCGAAAGAAATTATTTTGGAAGTTCGAGTATCAAATACTTCCGCCATTAATTTATATAAAAAGAATTCATTTAGTATAGTAAAAAAACTTTCTCATTATTACAAGGATGGGGAAGATGCATATTTAATGGCTTATAAATATTAAGAAATTATTTAATAAATTATTTTAATTAAGTTAAAATCTGGAAAAACAATGTATTTTTACGATAAACCTTATGATTTTTACCAAATTCGACAAGTAATAGAAACTGAATTTTTTTCAGAAAGAGAATTTCTAAATCCGATAACTAGTACTCCTACGTTTTTAATTTTGAAAGAGCCAAAAATTAAAAATGTGGAAGATGCATTCGATTCAATATTGGAACAATTTGCGGATCTAAATTTACTCCCATTTCTAAGAACTCCAACACTTTTAGAGTTAGATATGTTGGGAGAGGCTGCTGAAAAGGGAAAATATTACTCACTATTAATCGTTCCTAAACCGCAAGAGGAAATACAACCAGAAAATATTAAATTAAATATAATATTATTCGTCTGTACTTTAATTTCAGTATTCTTTGCTGCTTGGTTATATTTTATTTTTTTAGGTGCAGACCCTCTAAATATGAACACTCAATTTAACAGTATATTCAAATTGCTTCCTATACTTATTGGTTATGGTCTATCAATTTTATCTATTCTCGGACTTCATGAATTAGGTCACATGGCTGCTTGTCGTATGCATAAAACACGTACAAGCTGGCCTTATTTTATTCCCTTACCAATGCCTCCTTTAGGTACAATGGGTGCGATTATAAAACAGAAAGGTTTGGTGAAAAACCGAAATGAGCTTTTTGATATTGGTTTATTCGGTCCATTAGTCGGCTTTTTAGTAACTTGTATTGTCCTTTCAGTGGGCTTGTATCTGACAGAACCTATCACAACCGCAGATTATGTTACATTTATGAACATTCTTTACCCTTATTTACCAAGAGAGCTTGTTGAATTATGGGTTTTGGTACTTCTTACAACCCCTCAATTGCCTTTGATGCCAATATTTTATATTCTGGATCCAATATTCTTTCCTGGAACAATAACGTATAATTTTTACGCTCGATCAGTTGCTCCAATATTATTACCTGATGTAATCATATTTTTTCATCCACTGGCCTTTGCTGCATGGGTGGGTCTACTGTTAACAGCTTTAAATATGTTACCATTTGGACAATTAGATGGAGGACATGTATCTCGGGCAGTATTCGGGGATGTTGGATTCACGATTAATATTAGTGGAATCCCCAGAAGGATAGAACTTTATAAAATAATAGGTCTCATCAGTCTTGGTATTATTTTTTACATTAGCCCAGTATTCGGTTTTATAGTCCTTGTTTTATCTAGGGGTATATCTCATCCTGGACCTTTGAATGATGTGTCTCCAATTAGCAAAAAAAGAAAATTTTTCTTTTTTATATTTTTAACTATAATAGCTCTAAGTTTTCCATTAGGCACTTTATGGGTATTTTTTTAATTTTTTAAGTGTGAATTTAAATGGAATTAAAACTAGCATATGGAGATCAAATAGTCACAACTGAAGTTCTAGAGAAAAATTTCTTGGGGACTTTATTGCCAAATGAATTGCCAAGTGTTAAAGATGAGAATCTAGAAATTCAAAGAGCAATTAATAACCCAATAAAAAGTCCTAAATTAGAAAAGATTATAAAACCAAATATGAGGGTATCAATCCTAGCAGACGATCATACAAGAGGAACTCCCTCCTATTTAGTAATGCCACATATTTTGAGTAAATTGAATGATTTAAAAGTTCCAGATGAAAATATTACTGCGATTTTTGGCTGTGGAACACATCGCTGTGTTATGCCTGGTGAAGCAGAATTTCTAATTGGAAAAGAAACAATAAAAAGAATTAGAATAGAAAGCCACGATTGTCATGCCGAAGATCTAGTAAATATTGGAAAAACATCTTATGGTAATGAAATCAAAATAAATTCAATTGTTGCAAATAGTGATGCAATTATTACAATTGGTAAACTCGGATATCATTATTATGCAGGATTTACAGGGGGAAGAAAAAGTGTATTGCCAGGAATATCTTCATATGAAACCATAAATTTTAATCATGCTATGCTTATTCATCCTAAAGCAGCGACTGGGAATTTAGAAGGAAACCCCGTTCATAAGGATATGGTTGAGGCAGCAAGGCTTGCAAAAGTAGATTTTATTATTAATCTTGTAAAGGATAGTAAAGAGAAAATGATAAAAACTTTTGCTGGAGATCTGGAAGCAGCCCACTTAGAAGGAACTAAATTATATGATAAAATGTTTAGGGTTACAACTCAAAAAAGACCCGATATTGTTTTACTTAGTGCAGGAGGTTACCCAAAGGATATTGATTTATATCAAGGTTCTAAGGCTATTGACAATTCAAAATTCTTAGTTCGTCCTGGTGGAGTAATAATAGCATTGTTAGAGTGTAGAGAAGGGGTAGGAAATGAAGTATACACGGAATGGTCGAAAAAATATCGAACTTTAGAGGAACTTGAAAAACAAATTAAAACTAATTTTGTATTAGGAGGGCATAAAGCATATTATATGGAAAAAGTTCTTTTGAATTCTAAAGTAATACTTGTTTCTGAAATGTCGGATAAAGAAGTTAAAGAAATATATAAATTAAAGCCATCTAGTAATGTTGATGACGCATTAGAGATGGCCTATAATATTGTTGGAAGAAATGCAAGCTTAATGTCTATGCCATATGGAACAATGACATTACCAAGAGTTAAAAACTAAAAAAAATGATATTTTTTTGAGAGTTTATAAGAATAAATAGCTACCAAGCTACAATTGCTGCTAGGGCTCCAAACAAAATAGGAAGACTTCCTAAATAATATTGTGTTGCATAATTTAAAGACACAATATGCCCTTGTAACATTTCAGAGTACATACCTAGTTCTGTTAAAGCTTTCATGAGAATATAATGTAATCTTAAATCATCATTATCTTTTGCAGCAGCATCGGCAGCTAATGCATCAATTACAAAATAAAACCGATTTAAATCACTAGTGCCAGCAATAAAAATTACCATAAATATAAATGAAGCAACCGTGGCAATTATTGCTCCATAAAGTGATAATTTATGATTTTTTTGTTCAAAGAAGCATAATATCCCCCCAAAAAGGGTTAATGCTACAAAAATGTAAAACCAAAAATTTACCAAAACAAAATTGTTAAAAGGTGCACCTATGTATATCCCTATTAACGGTATCCAAAAAGCATAATAATTAGGATGTATCCACCAAGGTATAAAACAAAATACTATTAAAATTAACCCACAGAATAAAATTGTCTTTTGTTTAAAATCCAAAGTCTTCCATTCTAGCATTAATTTCGCCATATTTTTTAAATTAACTTATATCCTCATAATTTTTTAAGTTTATCCTCTAATGGTAGAATTTTTTTATGGAGAATTGCAAGTGCCTTTTTACCTACTTTATTTATACCTGTAGAACTTTGATTAACTAAAAGTATTCCTTTTATTTGCACTTTTTTAACAAAATCACTGAATAATTGGGATAAAATAACATATTCTCGATTAGCTACAGTCCAAATAAAACCGTCTTTAATAAAAAAGTTTGGATTTTTTTTCTTAAATTTATCGACATGTTCTTTAAGTGCTATTGGTGGGCCTTTACGTTGATATGTTCTTGAAAGATTATTCTTAGAACAATGAAAAACCAAACCATAATAATAATCCTCATAATGAAGTGTGTAAGTACATTTACCAAATTTTGTTTGACCACTAGACTCTTTTTCTAATATTGTTTTCAATTTTTTCCCCAAGCTATATAGTTTATCCCGTAATTCAGTATAATGCACTGTATCATCACTCTTAAATTCTAAAACATAATAATTACTACCGATTTTCGACATTTCATCATAAGTTAGCATTAGAATGGGTTGAATTATAAAAAAATCTTCCGAAGGTGACTTTAGAAACTCAGATATTTGATAACTAATATATTCATATGCTCTTTTAGAAATACTTGAGGCGATATTTCGTTTTTTATCGGTAGGGTCGGTGATTATTATATAATCGTTTTTAAATCTAGGATTTTTTAATAGGGTTTTGGGATCTCTATTAAAAAAATCTATAGGTTTATTATGGATAGAAACAAAATTCTGAAAAGTATTTTCAATAGTTCCAAAATACAGGATTAAAACTTCGGCAGAAAATCCTGTAAAACCAAATTGTCCAATAGAACAAGTATCGCCGTAAGCATGATTTGCCTGAAAAAATGATTTTAGTAAGCGAACTTCATTTTTTTGGTCATCAGTTAAATTATCACTAATAATTTGAGTATGAACTGGAGTACGGTCAACAGCAGTAATTGGGCCGCTCTTGAGTAATTCCTCTTTACTCAAAGCAAAACAACCAACAATATCTATATCATATATTCCTTTCTTTGTGTTTAAATAGGGGTGTTCAGCATAGAAAATCCTAATTTTTTCACATTTTAATTTTTTAGCTACTGGAATGAATGTGCTATTGATAATATCTAAAAAAATTTGATTTATTTTTTCTTTTTTTTCCCTTTTTTCTAAGTTAAGTATATGCCTATAATCATCTTTCCTTAAACCTACAAAAATATCTATATCACTTGCTGAAGTGAGATGAGTTTGTTTTTTTCCAGTTGAACCTTGTGATTCTATAAAAATATAATTTAAATCTTTCTTATTTGCCTGATTTTTTAAAGAGGTGATAAACTCATTTGTAATTTTTTTAATATTAGATTGCTCGGACTCAGTAGGTGATATTTTGGTAATAAGCTTTTTTTTAAGTTCTGATATATTCAATACCTACAAAGTCTCCAGCGAGTTATGTTATAATTAGTCTTTAATTGTATTTATTTAATGTAAAAATTTTATGTTTGTTTATATATTGATTGATTAGGAAAAATTATTATCCTAATCAAAGAATAATAAAAGTGGGTGATCTAATGGTAAAATTTGGGAGAACGACAGTTTTAAACAAAAAAAGAGGAACATTTTCTATTAAAAAATTACCAATTCCTACTCCAGATTCTGGAAAACTTGTAATCAAAGTTGAGATGTGTGGTGTATGTGGTACTGATATTCATATGTGGCAGGGGCACGAAGGAATTGTTGTTACCTTTCCAGCACCGCTAGGACATGAAGTTGTTGGGAAAATAATTGCGCTAGGAGAGGGTGTTGAATTTGATAATTTAGGAAACGCTGTTAAAGAAGGAGATCGTATTGTAATAATCCCGCTAGTTACTTGTGGAAGCTGCTATGCATGTACCGTCCTACAAGAACCTGCAAAATGTTTAAATGCATCAGCATATGGGCATCAATCCATTGAAACAGGATTTACTGGTGGGTATTCTGAATATCTTTATACAAACATCCCTAATACCGGATTTCTTAAAACTGATATTCCTCCAGAGATTGCGGTTTCGCTTGAACCAACTTCTATTGCCGTGAGTGGAATGAAAAGGGTTAAGCCGAAAGTTGGTGATACAGCAGTTGTACAAGGAGCTGGCGCAATTGGACTTTGTACTATGATAGTTGCTAAAGAATCTGGGGTTAGTAAAATAATTATGGTTGGAAAAAGAAAGATGAGGCTAGAATTAGCCAAGGAATTTGGAGCTGATTTAATAATTGATATTGACGAAGTAAAAGATCCAGAGAAACGGATAGAAATTGTAAAAAATGAAACTAAAAATGGTCTAGGAGTTGACCTTGTCTTTGAATGCGCAGGAATTCCATCTGCATTTAAAGAAGGCCTCCAATATTTACGTTATGGAGGAAAATTTTGTGAATTAGGGCATTTTACCGATACTGGTTCTATTGAGATAAATCCATGTACTGATGTATGCGCAAAAATGGCTACAATTGTGGGTTCATGGTCCAGTTTACCTGATGATTTTATCCGTGCTCTTCAAATTCTTGAATTAAGAAAATATCCCGTAGAAAAAATGATAACACATCGATTACCATTAGAACGATTAGAAGATGCATTTAAAGCAATGGCTGGAGATAAAATGCTTGATGGAACTGAAATAATTAAAGCTGTTATCGCTCTATAAGTTATTAGGTAATATCCCATGGGTTTAAATTCTAGTTCTTTTTTATTAGGAGTTGACATCGGCACATCATCAACTAAAACATGTCTCTTTACAGATGAAGGAAGATTAATAGCAAGTGAAACTCAAGAGTATCCAATAAATTATCCAAAGCCTGCTTGGGCTGAAGAAAATCCCGATGATTGGTTAAATGCAACTATAAAGGGGATAAAAGTAGTTATAAAAAGTTCCAAAATTAATT
Source organism: Candidatus Helarchaeota archaeon (assembly GCA_013375355.1). The sequence goes on along the minus strand of JABXJV010000191.1, from coordinate 2,967 downwards.
CTTCAGATATTATTGGAATTAGTATTAGTGGGTTGACTCCCAATTGTGTTCCCATCGATGCGAATGCTTCGCCTATTCGACCTGCATTAATTTGGATTGATCGACGTAGCGAAGCTGAATGTAATTGGATAAGAAAAGAAATAGGTATTGATAAATGCATTAATATCTGTGGAAATCAAATTGACCCATATTTCGGAGGTCCAAAATTTCTATGGTTTCGAAAAAATGAACCCAAACTATTCAAAAAAACCAAAAAAATCTTGTTAGGTAGCAATTATGTTGTGTATAACTTTACTGATAAAAAAGCCGTGACGGATCATTCTGTTGCGGGATTATGTGCACCATGTTATGATTACAATAAGAAACAATGGTCAGAAGAAATTTGTGAAGCAATGCAAATACCAATTGAATTACTTCCAGAACTACATTACTCTCATGAAATTATTGGAGAAATCAATTCAGCTGCAGCAAAAAAGACTGGGTTGAAGAAGGGAACGCCTATTGTTACGGGCGGTGGTGATTTTGCCTGTTCAACTTTAGGAGCTGCTGTAATCGATGAGGGTGAAGCGTGCGCTATGTATGGAACGGCAGGAAATATTTTGATCCCGCTAAAATCCCCAAAATATGATATACGATTATTAAATACAAGTCATGTAGTAAAAGGAAAATATCTTACTTTGGGTAGTATTTTTGCAGGGGGAATTCTAGAATGGTTTCGAAATATGTTAGGTGATATTGAACAATTAAGGGCGAAAAAGAAAGGGCTTTCAGTCTATCAAATTCTAGATGAACAAGCTTCTAAATTACCTGTCGGTTCTAATGGGTTAATTCTTCTACCTTATTTTATGGGTGAACGAACCCCGATTTGGGATGTTTATGCTAGAGGTGTATATATGGGAATAACACCGTATCATACAAAGGCTCATTTGTATAGAGCAATTCTAGAGGGAACTGGATATGCATTAAATCATATTATTGAAATTGCCGTGTCCCAAGGAATTTCCATTCGAGAGATTATAGCAGTTAATGGCGGTGCAAAAAGTCAACTTTGGCGACAAATAGTTAGTGATATCATGGGAATTCCGCAAATTTACATTTCAAAAGCAGGTGGGGCACCATTAGGTGATGCGATTCTGGCGGGAATAGGATGTGGAGTATTTCAAGATGTTCGTGTAGTGAAAAAGTGGATTTTTAAAGGGGAAAGAACTGAGCCCATATCAAAAAATCATGAAATATATAAAAAATATTATAAATTATTTCAGAAGATATATGATTCTTTAAAAAATTCATTCTTAGATTTATTCAAAATTATTAAAAATAATTCTAGGAATTAGAAAATAAAGAAAAGAAGTAGGTGATTCCTATTATCCTTTTGAATCCAAAAAAACACAACCGAGAATATCCGGATGATGAAAAATCTAAAGAAATTATGCTTAAAACCATTGAATTCTTTGAGAAAAAAGGTCTAGCAAAAATTAAAGAAGATGATCATGAAAGGGTGTGGTACCGTGACTTCCTAGACTTTATTAAAAAGGAGAAAATCTTTTCCACACTTTTAACCCCTTCAGATTATGCTGATGAGGGTGATAGAGATACTCGTTGGGATACTTGGCGAAATTGCGAATTTAATGAAATTCTTAGTTTTTATGGGCTTGCATATTGGTATACTTGGCAGGTAACAATTCTAGGTTTAGGTCCCATTTGGATGGGAAAAAATGAAGAAGTTAAGAAAAAAACTGCAAACCTTTTGAAAGAAGGTGGAATCTTCGCTTTCGGTCTTTCGGAGAAAGAACATGGTGCTGATCTTTATTCGAGTGAAATGACGTTGTACCCGCAGGAAAGTGGTACCTATTTGGCCAAAGGAAGTAAGTATTATATTGGTAACGCCAATGAGGCAGCTCTAGTATCCATATTCGGAAAAATGTCGGAAGGTTTTGGTGATCCAGAAGATAAAACGCATGGACAAGATGTATATTTCGCGGTCAATTCACAACATGAAAAATATAATCTTATAAAAAATGTTTGCAACAGTCAAAATTATGTTGCTGAATTTGCACTTAACGATTATCCCATCACTGAATCTGATATCCTTACAAAAGGTCGAGATGCTTGGGATTCGTCTCTTAACACTATAAATGTTGGAAAATTCAATCTCGGCTGGGCCTCTATAGGAATTTGCACACATGCATTTTATGAAGCATTAGATCACGCAGCCAATCGTAGACTTTTTGATAGTTATGTCACAGATTTTGTCCATATTCAGCAATATTTTATGGATGCATATTGTCGACTTGTAGCAATGAAACTTTTCGCGCTAAGAGCTGCAGATTATATGAGGAGTGCCTCACCAACAGATAGACGGTATCTTCTCTATAACCCAATCGTAAAAATGAAGGTAACAACGCAAGGTGAAGAAGTAATTGATCTTTTATGGGACATCATTGCGGCAAAGGGATTTGAGACTGATGTATATTTCTCAATGGCTGCAAGAGATATTAGAGCTCTCCCAAAACTCGAGGGTACTGTTCATGTGAATATGGCTCTTATAATCAAATTTATACTTAACTACTTTTTAAATCCTGGAAAATTTCCGGAGATTCCCATGAGAAATGATGCTAACAATGATGACTTCCTTTTTAATCAAGGAGAAACAAAGGGTCTTAGTAAAATTCAATTCCATGATTATAACACCATCTATAACAGTGTTGACCTTCCTAATGTGAATATATTCAAAGAACAAATAGAAATTTATAAGGAATTTGTGCAAAAGGCAACACCCACTCCAAAGCAAGGTAGAGACTTTCATTTTCTATATATAGGAGGACAACTCTTCACAATAGTTCCCTATGGTCAATTAATAATTGAAAATGCGAAAAAATACAACATCGACGATGATCTTCTCGACCAGATATTTGATTTTATGATAAGAGATTTTTCAAAATATGCACTTCAAATGTATTCTAGTCC
>JABXJV010000190.1 GCA_013375355.1 Candidatus Helarchaeota archaeon | reverse complement strand
TCACCTGTCGCTAAGAAAGTTAAAGCATCGACCAGAAAATGTGTTTGAATCCATTCTACATCAATTATCCAAAGTTTCCCATCATCAATGAGGAAATTTTTAATATGATTAAACAATTCTTGATATTTTTCTACTGGTGAACCACCAAAATCACGATAAGTCATTGAAAACGGAAAAAATAATAAAATTTGGGTCCAAATCTTCATTTTATTTTCATTAATTAGGTTATAAAATTCATAAATCTTCATAAATTCAATAGTTTTTGGGATTCTTCCTTTAAGGAGATATTTTAGGACTGCCTCTGGGTCTATATAATTTAACAAATCTAAAACTAAGCCTCCCTTATTAAAATATGGAGTTAAATTCTGAACCAATTCTTGAAAGGGATTTATGTATAATTTAGTCCTCAAAATATCTTGTGTAATATCATAAAAGAAATTTTCTTGTAGATAATCTAATCCTTTTACAGTAAGTATGTAGTTTTTTCGTTTTTTTGGTCCACGTAATTGAGTACTTTCGAACGATTTGACATAACCTTTTTCTTCAAGTTTTTTTAAAGCAGGATAGAGAGATCCGGTCGATGGTCGCCAACCTTTTTTCTTTAAAACATCTAGAAGCTCATATCCATGCATGCTTCTATATTTTAGCAAAAATAATATTTGATTTTGGAAAATTCCAAGCTGTTCTGTTTTTTTTCGTTTGCGTAGCATTTTTCATAACATACCGATTTTACCTGTTATCCGTTTTTTACCATGCAGGGTAATTGTTTCAGATTCGAATACACGAAATAATTTTTTATAAACCTTTTTATTCGCTGGATTGGGTTCTTTTTTATCAACATATTTTACCATATTTTTAACTGCATCATCTACAGTTCCATAATTTTTTGTGCCGAGAAATCCAAGGATTGCAGCCCCCATAGCTGCCCCATCAACGACTTTTGGAATTAATACGGTCTTTCCTGTTACATCAGCTTGAATTTGAGTCCATAAATCTGATTTTGTTGCCCCACCATCGATTTTAAGTTCTTTAATTCTTTGAGTCATTGGCTCAATAAAACTCAAATATAATCTCATGCTTAATGCTGCAGATTCCATTATGGCTCGGATCCAAAAACTGCGACTGTGACCAAATCCCATACCATGGATGGTGGCCTTCATAAAGGAATACAAAGGAATAATTAAAAGTCCACCAGATCCAGCAGGAACTTCTTTTGCTTCTTCCTCTAATAATTTAAATGCATCTATATTTTGTAATTCAGCCTCGATACATTGTCTTTCTGAAAAATTATCTCTAAACCACCTTAATGCAGCTCCTGTACCAGGCATAGCTCCTTCCAATACCCATTCTCCTTTAATAACATGTGGTAAAGTAAATAAGACATTTGTTTTATCAAAGACAGGTTTTTCAGTTACAGCATTTACAAAAGTACCTGTTCCAGTTGTTGCTTTTATTTCACCGATCATCGTTCCAAGACCTAATGCTGCACATTGTTGGTCTGCTCCTCCCATTATTATTGGTAATCCCTTTGGAAGGTTAAGTTCACTTGCTGCTTCTGATGTCAGTTCGCCTATAACTTTGCCTGATTCGTAAACATCAACCCATTTATCCAAGGGAATGCCAAATTGATCTGATAAATCAGTAGATAATTTTAATGTATCATAATCTAGAATTCCATAAATAGCATTTGAATAATCTGTCGCGAAAGTATCAGCTAATTTTTTATATATGAAGGAATCTGGCTGAATGAATTTGTATGTTTTTTCAAAAATATCTGGTTTGTTATCTTTAATCCATAGAATTCTGTTTATTGCTCTCCGCAATTCTCCAATTAAATCAGCATGTTTTTCAGCTGATTCTGATTTTCTTTCGTCCATCCAAGTAATTGCTGGATATAGAACATTTCCATCTTTGTCTATTGCTGCGGTAGTAGCTCTAAAAAAACATGCACTTATTCCAACTAAATCCTTAGGGGCTATTTTTGCAGCTTTAATTGCATTTGCACTTGTATTTTTAATTGCATTCCACCAAATTTTAGGATCTTGCTCTGAAACACCTGGTGGTTGTTTTTCTTTGGGATATTCCTTATATGATCTCCCGACTTCGTTTCCTTGAACATCAAAAATAATTGTTCGAGTACCAGTAGTCCCCACATCAAATATGAGGATGAGATTTCCATCCATTTCTTATAACCTCTTTATTTCTTTAAATTAATCGAATTAATGAAAATCTATTTGAATATTATTTTTCTTATAATTTAAAAATTTGATAGTAAGTTTTAATTTATTTTAAGATTCTTTTGACTCGTGTTTTATACGAAATTGCCAACCAAAGACAGCCACTCCTAATGGAATGATAGAATAATGACCATATCCTCCTGGTGTGGAGAGTACAAGAAGTCCAAGTATTATAAATGGAAAACCAATGGTATAAAACATATCTTTTCGATGATACTTAAAATAACTAAATATTAAATATAGTGTAATTATAAAAATGCCCATGTATAAATAGGGAGTTATGATTAGACCACCCCAAAATATCCCTGAATATCCATTTATCCAAGGAACTAAACCCACACTACCTAAATATATGGTCGGACTATAAGGTTTTATAAAAGTGTAAAAATAGGGAGGAAACGAAGCTACATGAAGAATAGGAATTGCATATGGAGTATTCTCAAAGGAATAGGGCGGATGACCAAATTGAGAGAAAAATAGATTAGAAATAAATGCTATAGGATCCCATATTAAAAATACAGAAAAAATCGAAAGAGGTATGAGCAGCCCTATAAAAAATTGCTTAATATTATCTCTATCTAAGTAATGAAAGAAGAAAAAAGCAAGAACAATTAGTGAATAAGTATATGAAAGAGACGCAAGTCCAAGATATAAAGCATTTTTTTTAGGATTATCTTGATTTATTAATCCCAATGTTAAAAAGAGCAGCGGAAGAGAAACTATGTTGCTAAAATTTAAAAGCATACCAAAAAGCGGATTGAACCAAAAAATCACGGCTGGCCAGCGCACTCCATATTTAACCATCCTGTAAAAGATATACATATCAATACATAAATTCATAATGTAAAAGGATGGACGAAAATCTAAAGGATACATACTATTCGGATATAATTTGGTAGGTAGATAGGCAATAAATGATAAAGGGGGATATTGATAAAAGAAGTCAATATACCACCACGAATTTATACCACTTAAACCTGCATGCAAAAAATATGCTTTACCATAGGGATTTTGACCGGAGATAAAATAATCCATTCCTATTGCAACTTTTTCTACCATGTCAACTAAGTCTGTTGTATTAGCAAAAATGAGGAATGAAAGAATTAAGAAAAAAATTCGGTATCCTAAGCCTGAAAAAAATAAAAATATTTTATCCTTTTTAGTGAATCTGCGGAAAAAAATTGATGATTCCGAAAATTTTACCATAACTTAAATGTAAAAATAAGGATATTAAAAAAATTTTGTAATAATGCATTTTGTGAGTTTTTTTAATTTTAAAAATTATATAGATTAGATTTTAAAAAATTAAAGTCTTAATATTCATAAAAAATATTAATTGTTAAATAAATTGGTGAATAAATGTCTTTTAGAATGCTAGAAGGAAAAAAGATTCCAATTGTTACCATTGGAACTTCACCCTTCATGGGAGCAGGACAATTTGGGCCAAAGGGATTACTTTGGCGTCAAAAATTCGCTAACAATCCAGAAAATGTTTTAGAACTCTTGATTGCAACTGCTGAAAAAGGTGGAATGGGAATTGAATTAGTCCCAATAGGACGCGTTGCAGAGGCAATAAAACCTGTACGAGATAAGTTTCCGGAGTTTACAGTATTAGGGAGCACGTATTGGTTTAAACCCTATAGAATTGAAGAATTAAATGATTATGGAGCCGAAATTATTTTTATCCATGGTGCCATTGCGGATAGGAGAAAAGAAGAAAAACTAAAAATGATTATTCAAACAATTAGGGAGTTTAATAGAATTCCTGGAATTGCCACTCATGAACCCACTAAAACAATACCATTTATTGAGAAATCGGATTTAGATTGTCCTGCTATTTTAGTTCCATTTAATAAATTAGGATTGTTTATGGAAGATCAGCAACTTTTAGAAAGTATAGTGGATAATTCAGGTAAGTTTTTCGTTGGAATGAAAACTTTAGCCGCTGGACGACTTAATCCCAAGGAGGCTTATGAATATATAAAAGAGCATAATATATCTGCAGTAGCAATAGGGATGGTCACTACACAAGAAGTAGAAGAATCTGTTCCGCTAGCATTAGAAAATTTATCAACCAAATCCAAGTAAATAATTTAAACAAAATGATTAATTGAATAATATTTATTAATAAAGTATAAGGTAAAAAATTTGGCTGAGCCTACTTTAAATGAACTTGTTGATTTGATAAACAAATCAGATGTTCAGATCAGTTATTTTAAAGATGTAATAACAATAATTTTATCTTCATATGAGCTTACTGTGAATAAGCTTATCCAGATGAGCAGGCTTCCTAGATCTATCATAATTAAAATCCTTAAACCTCTTCAAATCTTTCTTTTAAGCCCATCAGAATATATTAAAGTTACAAAGGAAGGTAAAGAGGTATTTCAAAAATTCTTAAATAAATTTAAATTGAGTGACATAAAAAAATATGATTGGATTAATTTAGAGGACTATACAGAAGAAATAGAGGAAATATTTGTATTCCTTAAGGACATTTTGGTAAAAAGATCTCCTCCAAAACGTTCTTTAGATCAATTTAATGCAACCATAAATACTTTATTACGTAGAATTCTATTTTTAGAAAGAGAAGATGCCCTAAGCAACTCAAAAATCCTTTTTTTGGGGGATTACGATTTAACTTCTTTAGCGATAGCAAAAAAAGGGGGTCCAAGAGAAATCCATGTAGTGGATATAGATGATCAATTACTATCTCTAATTCAAAATATTGCTGATGAACACTCATTTCAAATTAAAACTCATCATCAAGATTTAAGATTAGGATTTCCTAGCGAATTACTGTCTTCAATTGACGTGGTTTTTACTGATCCACCTTTTACAATAAATGGTGCTAGGCTTTTTCTAACCCATGCAATAAATGCATTAACTACTAATGGAATAATTTATTCTTGTTTTGGTTACAGTCCAAATGATTTATTTATAGGAACTCAATTTCAAGAACTTTTAAATAAACTAGGATTAGTTGCAAGGACTGTTTTGGAAAATTTTAACGTTTATCTAAAGGCCCAATCTATTGGCTCAACTTCTCATCTTTTTAAATTACTTCCTGTGAAATATTCGATCAAGCTTCCTATTGAAATGATTGGACCAATATATTCAGGATATACAGAAAAAGAAGACCTTGCTCAATTAATAGGACAATCAATAAGGCATAAATTAATCCAAGAAAAAGTAATTAACATTCTTCTTCGTGAGCTTTTAGTAGGATCTCCTAAATCCATCGGATTTATAAGCCCAACATTTGGACCCTTGCAAAATCAAATCAAAGAAAAGGGTGTTGTCATAAAAAATATCGAGCCAAATACTTCTGAACAATTAATTTATGAAAAATTAGTTATAGAATCTCCCTGTATTGATTTAGATTCCATAATCGACTGGATGCAAATTAAAGAATGTAAAAGTGTTTATATGGCACTTCCTATACGATTTAAAAATATTGATCTGATATCAACAACGGTTAATATTTCGTTAATTACAAAAATTCTACTGGAAATATTCTGGAAATGGAATTTGCTTTCAGAAATTCCTCCAGAGGCTTATGAACCACGTTTTTCTCAAATTACATATCTTTATAGAGTGACGCCTATACTCAAGGAATTATTACTTGACCTAGAACCAAGCAAATACATATTACGAGAATCCCTTGAACAAGGAACAAAAAAAATAGTTAATGCTTTAAAAGAAAGTATTATCATATATCATAAAAAAATAGGGGGAAAAATGACTAAAAAACAAAGTATGATGCTGGTACGTAGCTTGGGATTACCAAACTACTTACTAGATTTGCGATTTGGACAACTTTCTGAAGATGAATTAGAAATTCTAATAAAAAAGTTATTGGATGAATTTAAATAACCTAATAAATTGTGAGTTATTCATAATCCTTAAAAAGAAAAAATTTCAAATTATTATACTAGTTATAAATTAATTAATTTCTAGGATGAGGTTAAATGGGAACTAATGATAAAGTTTCACTTTATATAAGCATTATATTAACTAGTTTAATAATTATTCCAATAATCTTATTTATTGGATTATTAACAATAGAAATACGTCCATACACTAGAATATTTTTAGTTGTTTTATTCTCCATTTTTTTTGGTCTTTCTATTCCATCTGTAATTATGTATCTAATAGGAACAGATGAAAATAGACCTGATTTAATAAATATTGGATTTGGATTAGCTATACCAACCTGGATTCTAAGTTTTATTTTTTCTCCTTTAATAGCTTCTATTTATGGTCAGATGAACCATTGGAAGGAATTTTATCTTATTCTGTACATTATTGCAAATTCGACACCTCTAAAACATCTTTTTTTGATTTCTTATATTCTACAACCGACCATGCCATCTTGGATTTTGGTATTTACTATAATAAATTTAATTACAACAATCCAAGGAATCATATTCAATTCAATTTTATTTGTAAGGAGAAAAAAATTAGCGGACATAGAAAAAAGAAATGATATACTATCTCGAAAGTTTTTAATGCTGGGGGGAATAGGAAATATTTTATATTATACTTTTACTCTAATAACATTTATTTCCCCATTATTTTATAGGCTCTTTCGCTATAGATATTATTCTATTATTTTTTTTATAATGTTTGTTTTAACAGGCAGTTCTATATGTATAATGGGATATGGAGTTCGTGAATATCATAAATTTTATAGAAGTAAACTTGCTAATGCGGCCTTCATAATTTCTTTTATTTCTGGGGTTTCTATTAGTGCTATTTTTCCTGCAATTTTATTTTTCCCCTATTATCTACTTTATATATTCTATATGTTAACTGGTATAGGATTAATAAAAATAAAAGACGAAACAAGATATCCAACTTTCACTCTTATTTCAGGAATTTTTAATTCAATATATGGAACAATATCTATTATAATAATAAATATTTCCAGACTTTTTACTTATCGTTACTACTATACACCAGTTATTTTTATAAGTTCTCGTTCTCCTTCCATATTTACTATATCTATGCTGAATTTAATTTTAACAATTGCCTTTAGCAACTTAATTGGTATATTCTTTATAATTGAATCTAGAGCAGTAATTTATTCAATGGAAATATTAAAACCTAAAGAAGAATTTGTAGATAAAGAGATAGAAGCTGATATAAGGGGGGAATTAGAGAGAATAAGAAAAATGCCTCAGATAGAAGATCTGGAAAGATCCAGAATAGAACCTATTAAAAAATCCGATGATATAAATAGAATTAAAAAATTGAAAATTATAGTGCAAGTTTCAGATAGAATAAAATTCGACACAATGCGGGATGCATTAGACATGGATAAGAAGACATTTAATGAAATAATTTTTGATTGGGCAGCAGAATTTGGATTTATAATTATAGAAGATGTTGTAATATTTGATAAAAATACGCTACAAAAAATAAATGATAAAATAAATGCCCTAGATTAAATTATATTCTGGATTAAGTAATCTTCTAAAATAATTTAATTTTTTTTTGATATTAGGAGAATTTTTCAATTCCTTTGATTTTTAATTTGGCAGATTTCCACCTTTAAATCTTTCGACATTATTTGTTTTGAGAGAGCAAGTAGACAACTTCCTCCCAAGGGTAGCCGACTTAGGGTCTGGGG
>JABXJV010000189.1 GCA_013375355.1 Candidatus Helarchaeota archaeon | reverse complement strand
TGCTCTTCCGATCTAGGGTCACATGTATTGGGAAAAATGTATCACGATGTAACTTGTGGACTATTATTTACTGGATGGTTTTATACTCCTGTAAATGGAACTGCAGGAATGAGCACAATTGATATGATGGAAACTAATTACGTTATTAGAAAAAATATTTATATACTTGTAATGGCTTTTATCCCTTTATTCGTAGGCTGGGGAGTATTCCATCTTTGGAGACTTAAAAGACATCCAGAAGATAAATACATAGAGTTAAATAAAGTAAATATTGCCAAGTTTTTCATACGATTACTGGTATGGCCAATATTTGATATAGCTGGGACATTCACAGGGTTAACTCAATTACATTATTATCTGATTGACGGTATTGGCTTTTTATTGATGTTATATGCAGTAGGAATCTTCGCAATTTTTGTTCTAATGAAATTTATCCATTTCGTTCCTGGTGTAGACCATCCTTATGGTGTTTCCTTATATTTAATGGCTACATTGGCATACATAATTTATCAGCTCGGAAAACATCAAGCAAAGAAAGAAGCAAAAGAAGAGAAAAAAAGTTAAAACTCAAATTTCCTTATTTTTTTTTAATGAATTGCTAAAATCTAACGTTAATTATCTTATTTTAAATCAATATTTTTACTGAAAGTAAGGTGATCTTATGAAAATAACAGAAATTGAGTCAAATTGGTTCGAATTACCCGTAAAAATTAAAATCGGAGCAATGCCTAAATTTAAAATCACAGGTACTTTGTTAAAATTAAAAACAGATGAAGGTATAGAGGGAGTTGCAGCCGGCCATTTTGTGAATTCAGATGAAGCATGTGCAATATTCATTCGACGATGGAAGAAATTAATTCTAAAACGAGATCCTTATGATATTGAAGCAATAACTCAAGATTTAATCAATTATACATATCGAATTTTAATTGGAAATCCGATAGGTATTTCGTTAGTAAATTGTGCATTATGGGATATTATTGGTAAAAGTTTGGGTAAACCCGTTCATCAATTGATAGGAACTTATCAAAGAAAGGTTAAAGCCTATGCTTCCATGCCTTATTGGATGAAACCTGATGAGACAGTAAAAATGACTAAGACTGCATTAGATGAACGAAATTTTAAAGCTATAAAAATAAGACTTGGACAAGGATTGGATAAAGACAAGGCAGTCATAAAAGCATTAACGGATAACTTTTCTCCTAGTGAATTAGAAGTGATGGTCGATGTAAATTCGGGTTATGATCTAAAAACAAATTTAAAATTAGCTCGAATTTTAGAAAGTCATGATCATTTTAAGTGGCTAGAAGAACCGGTCTTTAGTGATGAAATTGATAATTTAGCTGAATTAAGGTCTCTAGTCGATATTTCGATCGCAGGAGGGGAAAATAATTTTGGAATTCATGAATTTCAAACGTTATTACAAAAAGGAGCATATGATATAATCCAACCCGATGCAACAAGGTCTGGAGGAATATCAATCGTAAAAAAAATTGCTAGTTTGGCTGAAGCAAATGGTAAACTTTGTATACCACATGTTTTTGGGACCGGATTAGTTCAAGCGGCAAATCTGCAGGTTATTGGAAGTCTATCAAACTGCCCTTATTTTGAATATGGATTTTATCCGGATTTCATTCTATTTAGCAAAGATGGGTCTTATGAATTAGACACCGATGGATATATTAAAATTCCAGATGATCCTGGGCTAAGTTTTAATTTAGATGAAGATGAGATATCAAAATTTTTAAAATAATCTTCATTTAAAGTCTTTTACAAACTTCCAGAACGAATTTATTATAAACTTCTCAAATTTTTTTCCTTTTAATTTCACTAAAAATAATTTTCTTTTAGCCGAAATTTTTTCAGGAACTTTTAAACATTTTATTAAGCCTGCAGCTTCTGATTTTGATGCGGCAATAGAAGAAATTAAGCTAGTACCTGTACCTTCAGAAACTGCTGTTAATATAGATTCAGTGGTTGTTAATTCAAAAGCAATTTTTAAGTCATCTATGGAGATTCCAAGATCTTTTAATATCTTTTCACTTTCCTTTCTTGTTCCAGAGGTTGATTCTCTAAAAATAAATGTTTGATCTAAAAAATCTTCAGAATTTATAATATTTTTTTTTGCTAATGGATGATTTTTTGAGACAACAAAGCATAATTCTTCTTCTGCTAATGTAATTGTTTCAAATTTATTGATATCATATCCAATTAAACTACCAACAGATGCTAAATCGGCTTGATCTTCTAATAATTTAGTTAGACTTATTGCAGAATCATTTACTTCAATTTTAAAATTCACATTTGGATTTAATTCTTTAAATTTTGTGATATATTTAGGTAGAAGATGTTGTCCTGGAATAGTACTGGCAGAAATTCTTAAGGTCCCTTTGATATCTTTTAATGACTTTGCGATCTCATTTTTTACTATTTCAATATTGTCTAAAATAATCTTGCTTTTCTTTAACAAAATCTTTCCTTCTTCTGTTAGATTTACACCCTTAATAGTCCTATTAAATAACTTAGCACCAAAATAAGATTCTAGACTTTCCATTTGTTGACTTATTGCACTTTGAGTAATACCTAATTTAGCAGCAGTTTTGGAAAAGCTACCAATTTCTGCTATTTTAGTAAACGTCTTTAAAAAATCTAAATTTAATTTCATTTTGATAACTTCATAATTTTTTCTTATACATATAATAATTTTTTCTGATATTTTTAAATTTTTACATTCTTTCTTGATTTAAGGTGTTTTAAAATGGCGAAAGTATGTGTTATGATTTTAGAATCCCCCTATGGACGTGAAAGACCCTTTACAGCACTTAGATTCGCACTGACTGCTTTAGTAGATGGTCATGAGGTTACAGTTATTTTAATCCAAGATGGAGTATACGTAGGAAAAAAAGCTCAAAATCCTGCAGATTATCCAAATCATTTAGAATATTTAGAGAATGCAATATCAGAAGGTTTAAAGGTGATTGTCTGCGGAGTATGTTGCAACGCTAGAGGTATCAAACAAGAAGATTTAACTGAGGGATGTAAAATTGTCGGAATGCATGAGATTGTTGAAGCAGTAACAAAAAGTGAAAATACAATAACATTTTAAAAAATTCTTTAAGGAAAAAGTGTGAAGTTTATTTGTGATAAACAATGGAGGAAGACTCCACTAATCATAAAGTAAATTGCCTTGTTTGTGGCGAAGATTTAACATATTTTGATGAATCTGAAAAAATAGAATGTTATTATTGTAAAAATTCATATAATTCAAACGCTAAATGCTTAAATGGACATTATATTTGTGATAATTGTCATAGTTTATCGGCTTATGAATTAATAAAAGAATTCTGTTTTAATACTAAACTGGAAGATCCTTTAGAAATGGCATGTATCATTATGAGAAATCCACAAGTGAAGATGCATGGTCCAGAACATCATTTCATGGTTCCTGCAGTTCTTCTTGCTGCTTACTATAATAAGAAAGGGGATTATGAAGAAAAGAAAAAAAAGATAGTTGAAGCTAGTAGAAGAGCTAAACAAGTATTGGGTGGATTTTGTGGCTTTTGGGGTACTTGTGGGGCAGGAATAGGAACGGGTATATTTATAAGTTTAATAACAGGTTCAACTCCTTTGAAAGTCAAAGAATGGAAACAAAGTATTACGATGACTTCTAGGAGTTTAAAAATAATTGCAGAACATGGGGGACCAAGGTGTTGTAAAAGAGTTTCTTTTTTAGCGATAAAAGAAGCTGTGAAATTCTTAAAAGAGAATTTTAATATAGATTTGGATATAAATAAAGAACATAAATGTGAATTCAATGAATTAAATAAAGAATGTTTAAAGATTAATTGCCCTTATTATGAAGAAAAATAAAAAAATAAAAGATCTCTTTTTTTTTAGACTGACTATTTGAAGGTCTTAATAATTATATTTGAGAAGGGGGGAGAATAGCGAGATGGCAATTAATTATTTTACTAATTTAAGTGGATTAGGCATTTGTTGGGCTGCCTCCAATAATTTTGATGGCCATTTGCCAAATGAACTTGCTGCCTTGCTCAAATGCTCAGTTTTGGATGGATCTTTTCCACACTGCTGGTGAATAAATGCATCTAACCAAAGTGGATCGTTACCATAGTAAATTAACCCATTATTCTCAGAAACAAAATATTTTTCTCCATAAAGTGTTCTGTAGGGTTTGTGAATACCTTTCATATTACATGTGAGAGTGTGGATCCCCTCGACAATGCCAACTACTTTGAACAATGACCGATAAACTTTGTTGATATCCACGATATTCAATGCTAGGTATTTATCAGCCCTACCATGATAGCGAAAACGGGCACCATAACCAACATATTCAGGAATCATACCAAACATATTTTTAACACACATGCTGAAAAATATCTTGAACCTTGCAAGACTGATTAGAGTTCCCTGACGTAATTTATACAGCTTTTCTGGTACAAAACTGTAGAGCTCAGGACGTGAAACTGGTTCGTACGATGAAGTCACTTTCTTGCGCACTATGTCTGGGTCAGCAATCCGTTCTTTAAGTACTTCTTCTGCGACATTTACGTATTCAATATTTAGCTCTTGAAGTACGGGGGAAATTCCTGTGCAGGTGAGAAATTCTTCTTCGGTTGACCTGATTCGCTTCAGGTCTTGCTCAGTCATTCTTTTAGTATTTATTGCAGGACATTTGATTGTGTTACGTACCGAGTATGATTCAGTAAGTATAACTTGTCCTTTTTTGTTAAGGAATTCAAGTAACCATATTAGAACTTTGGGATCTGTGAAATGGCCGTAATCCTCTGAAATCCAGTTGGGCTTGACAATAAATGGGGGTTTTATATCAATTTCTCTCATAAAAGAGATGAACTCTTCTTTACTATGGACAACATCTGCAATTATTACAGATTTCTCGAACTCGAGCTCAGCTTTCAAAGCCATTATCCTTCTAAAATTCATGCCAATCCTGTTAATTTTTCACTAAGTTCCCATAATTTTTGTTGCGAATCTTTCTCATAGGACCTTCTTGATGACTTTTTAGCCTTTAGATTTTCAAAATACTTGCCAGTAACATTCTCGACTTCTGAAGATGTTGCCAAGTATATTGTAGTCTTAGCTCCTTCTTCAGGACTTATTAATAGACCAGGAGGGGCTTTTTTGATAGCATCTTGAACCATTTTTGAGTATCTTTGGAAATTTGTTCTCACCATGCCGGGGTGAAGACAATTAACTGTAACTCCTGTTCCTTCTAGCCTCTCAGCCAGTTCGTATGTAAAATAAATATTTGCTAATTTTGATCGACCATATGCTTGAAATTCATTGAATTTCTTATCCAGATTCAAGTCATCAAAGTTAATTTTCCCAAATACATGAGCTTCAGAGCTTACATTAATAATTCTAGCAGGAGCACTGGCTTTTATTACATCAAGTAACAACATGGTCAGTAAAAAGTGGCCTAAATGATTTATGGCAAACATGGCTTCATATCCATCAACGGTCAATTTACGATCAGGATAATGAACACCAGCATTGTTAATCAATATATGTAATTTTTTGTATTTTGCCTTAAAATCGACTGCAAACTGGCGAACTGAATCTAGGGATGCCAGATCAGCAAACATTAAATCAACAGTGTTATTTTGGGATTTTTCTTTGATTTCTGCTAGTGCATCTACTCCTTTTTTTGGGTTACGGCAAAACATAACAACTTTTGCACCCAACTTTGCTAATTCTAAAGCAGCAACTTTTCCTATTCCTGAATTTGCCCCCGTAATAAGGCAAATTTTACCATTTATATCCATTGACATTCTTATCACTTTTTAGCATTAATAATGCAATTTCAACTATCTACTTAATAATGACTAACTTTCTAATGTTTTTGAAAAATAACTAGACCATAATCGAAAAGAGTTAATAAGAGTACATTGCCCATAATCCACATTTCGAACAATCAAGTATTGCTTGAGTTCTAAGTTTTTCAAGCTTTTCTTCTGTTAATGGAGCACCACATCTAGGACATTCTTTGGGTAATTCCTTCTCATATTCCCTTAAATAATTATCATTGCATCCAGCATTGCATTTAACCTTAAAACTAGTTTTAGTTAACTCTTTTTTAAAAGAATTTTGATAATCTGGAAAAGCTGGTCCTCCACAAATTGCGCAAGAAAAAATCCTTTCCCTTATTAATTCTTTATGAGCTGTTCTTTTTTTGTTCGATAGAGTAAAAATTATTTTATGTCCATCAAGACAAATTGCATCAAAATCTACTTCATCCTTTTTCTGTTTACTTTTAAGATAAACTAATTTTTTATTGCATTTTGGACAAAATTCTAAAGGAGGATCGAACAAATCAAATCACAGACTCAAATAAACAGTTCTAAACAATTAATAGAATTACTTTAAACAATATAACTGTTTTAATTTTTTCTATCAAATCATCACAATACGACAAGGGAAAAATAAAAAATGTCTGATTTAGAAGAAGAAAAAACTTGGGAAACACGGAAAGAGAGGTTAATTAATCTATTGATAAATAAAGGGGCAGTAATCGATTTAAGAACAAGTCTAAGAGAAATGGAGTATTCAAATAAGAAAACACTAATTCATGATATTAAAAGTATAGCTATGACTTTAAAAAATAAGGGCATTACTCTAACTGTTTACCCTCCACGTTGTATAGCCTGCGGTTTTATATTTCAACAGACAATTCAATCCTTAAAAATCCCATCTAAATGTCCTAAATGTCGGGAACAACGGATTGAATGGCCCTCAATTACAATTAAAAAAAGAAAACAGAAATAGAAAGAAAAGGATTTGTCGATTTCTACGCAATATATACTAATGGTTTATTACATTTAGTACACGTATCTAACGGACGACGACCCATATTTAATCACCTAAAATATTATCATTTATTTTTTATAAATCCCATATTTCATGCAAGCATCGGTCATTGCTTTTACATTTTCAGGTTTTGATTCATCTGGAATTCCACTGACTCCGCCATCAAGTATATAACCTCCACCCTCTCCAACAATTTCAATACATTTTTTTACGTAGTCTTCAACTTGATTAGGAGTTCCAGTTACCATCAAAGATCCCGGGACATTTCCTCGGATGCATATTTTATCGCCAAATATCTCTTTGGCTTTAAATATATCAGTCTGATCGAACCAAGCAATGATTTTTCCTGGGTATTCTTTTCCAAACTCTTCTATATAATTTAATCGCGAGTTATATTTCCCCTCAAAAAATGGCATTGGAAATTTTCCAGCTTTTATTAAGCCTTCCATAAGTTCTTTTAAACTTGGCCAATAAAATTTTGTATATTGTTTATCACTCATAAATCCATCGGCTCCGCGATGGAGTGGAATAAATACGAGAGGGGCTTCAGGCAATATTGATAACTTCAATGAGCCTTCTATCATAGGTTTTGTAATAGAATCTATCAATCTCAATAGTTCCTCGGGTTTTCTGTACATATCAAGCATAGTTCCACGCATTCCACGCATGAATTCACTAACAACATCATATGGTGCTTGCGCTATTCCAGCAAAAATTGGTGGAAATCCTAAACGTTGAAGTTTCATCATAGATTCAATTCCTTTTTGAAACCAGATTTGAACTTCCTTTAAGGCATCTTCCAAAGCTTGGCTAGAAGCTTTAAATTCAGGCGAATTAAAGGTAAGTGGAACACCTAACATCGCCATATAACCGTTAATCATATCATTTCTAGATGGAAATCTCTTAAATCCCGAAAGGGCACCATAATGTCTAGGAATAAGCTTTCTTATCACATAACTAGTCGGATCTTCAAAATATTCCTCATATTCATCAGCTTTCATGTATTCTCCTTCACAGAATTGGTAAGGTGAATTATCTGAGACTCTTTGATCAGGGTTTTTAGCACCTGGCCACTTCCATAATTTAGAATCCAGAATATCAAAAGCACGGACTGGGTACATAACAACAACGCTTGGAGCTGTATCCCATTTAAATTCTAGTGCAGTGTCGATTATTGCTTGGGATGAGCGTTCGAGATCATACATCGCTTCCTTATGTGTCATTCCCTTATATAGCATAGGCCAATATGTTGTCATCGGACTAATAGGGACCCTATCTGGCTCCTTAAGAGCTATAGCTTCAAAAATCCTATTTTTACGTTCTTTAAATAACTTTCGGGGAGATTTTTCGCCCATGGTTAACTAACTCCCATCCATTTTTTTGCAAAATTAACCGCGTCGACGGCACTGTCTCCAAATGCATCGGCTTCTGCATATATTTTTACTTGTTCATCAACAGTTCCTCCGCCAACCATAATTTTTACTTTATCTCGAAACCCTGCATCTTTAATTTTCTGAACTGTTTCCTTCATAGCATCAAATGCGATTGTAAGAAATCCACTTAAAGCCACAATATCAGGTTTAAATTCTTTGACTTTTTCTACAAATTTATCTGCGGGAACATCTACTCCTAAATCCAGAACTTCGAAACCATTAGCCTCTAACATAAACTTTACGATATCCTTACCTATATCATGAATATCGCCAGCTACTGTGCCTAATAAAATTTTACCAATTTGATCTTTTGTTTTTATTTTTTTTAATTTAGGTGTAATAATATCACTTATTTGCCTCAGAATTTCTCCAGACATCATTAGATCTGGTAAGAAGTATTCTTTATTTTCGAAGCGTTTTCCAATTTTAGTCATTGCTCCTCTTACTTCATTTAATAAATTTAAAGGATCTTCTCCCGAATTTATTCTATCTTGAGTTATTTTTATCGATTCTTCTTCTTCTAAATTGATTATTGCTTCAATTAGTTTTGAGCTCAATACATTTTTCTCCTTTGAAATTAAATTAAAATATATTTTTATTTATCATTTATTTTTTTGTTTATCATTTATTTTTTTATGCAATATACTTGCAGGAAGTTGAAATCTATAAACAAGACCTGCTGGATCAATAATTTTCTTCAAAATTTCTTCAGGTGTTAATTCTGTAGAAATTGAAGCCACTGCGCTTATGAATTTTGCCCCTATATCTTGTGTATTAGCTGTTGGACCATAACATCCTAAGCAAGGAACCCCGGCTTTGGGACAAAGTGCTCCGCAACCTGCTTGTGTGGCTGGTCCCATACACAAATAACCCTGTTCTAAAAGACAGTCATCTGGATTAGCTATACCCTCATAATCTCGCTTAATATTTTTTAGATGTTTTTCTTCAATATTCAGAGGACATGTTGCACAAACAGATTTCCAAATAACTTTAAATCCAGGATCTTCGTTTAATCCATATAAAATCATACCAAGTAGATTTTTAGTAACTTCGGGGTAATTTGGTAAATCTAAATCGAATATAGTAAAAGTTTGATTTTTTATAATTATTTTTTTAGTATGAAGTCCTTCTTTTTTGGTAGATATCCGCATTATAGGGTCATGCGGAGAATATAAATAACCTAAATTAGACAAACGTAAGAATAAAATCATAAATTTATTAAATTGGCTAATTTCTTTTTCTATTGAGGGTTTTTTTAATTT
>JABXJV010000024.1 GCA_013375355.1 Candidatus Helarchaeota archaeon | reverse complement strand
CCAACCGGCAGTAAAACTATATCCGCTTTTATATCACCCATCTCTGGAATCTTATCAGTATCTCCAGCATGATATATCCTTTCCCCTTTTACCGTTACGATATATCCTACCCAGTTTTTCGACTTTGGATGGAATTCTTTGTTTACGTTATAAGCCGGAACAGCCTCAATACCAACACCCTCAACGGTAATCTTATCTCCTGGTTTTACAGTCTTAACATTACCAGATAAATCAGACCTGCAGTCGGGTGTTGCAACAATAACTGTACTGCTTTTTTGTATTTTCTCTACATCTCCCGGCGAGCAGTGGTCAAAGTGTGAATGAGTAATTAGAATTATATCTGCCTTTTCATTCTCACCTTTTAATTGGTAAGGGTCAATATAAATAATTTTTTCTCCAGTAATTTTAAAACTGGCATGTCCAAGCCAATGTAAATTCTCTAACATTTTTGTTGTTTCCTCTTTTACTTTTTCTTTTTCTTGCGGTCTTGCTTTTTCTCCCCCAAGAATAAAATTACAAAAAAACAGGATAAAAAACAATATTAAATTGCTTTTAAAAATAACTTTTTTATTCGTATTTAATTTCCCCCATTATTGAACGTTGAAACATACAGTAAATTTTTAAATTTGTAACTGATTTGTAAAAAATTTCTCAAAAAAACCATCTATCCTGAATAATGCATAAATATTTACTTTTTTGATTTATAAATCATATAAATACAAATAATTGTACATATATCAATTTGTCATATCGAGCGAAGCCGAGACATCTCGTATTTTGAGATTTCTCTCCGCCAAGGGCGGAAAATGACAAATTATCATACTCTCAAATTTTATGAATAGGTCAGGCTATCAGTTTCAGATTAACAATTTAATGATAGCATCTTATGGGATTGAAGCAATCTCTCCTTGATTTCGATACCATACGGACAGGATTTTTGACATGGTGCATCACAATTGAAACAGTTATCTCCCAATTTGTCTTTTGGCAAGTCTGAATATTCTGAAACAGCGGCTCTCTTATCGCCGTAATTTTCGTAATACATCTGAGACCTCAAAATATCATTAATTGGAACGCCTTTTGGGCAATATGAATGGCATATATCACATCCGATACGGCAGTATTTATTCCAGACAAGAGTAGTATAATTGTCTAAAATTTTCTTATCTCGATAACCGAATTTTTCTCCCGAGGCAGGTAAAAAATTATTCACATCATCGAATGTTCTGAAACTGGTGATTAAAGTGCTGACATACGGATTAGAAAGAACCCATTTATATGTACTTCTATTAAAATCAACAGTAAACTTTCTCCCACTATGGACAAAATTTACCATTCTGCTCCTTTTTTTACTCAGGGAAAGAGATTCAAAATCTTCTCCAAGAGGCTGTTTATCCCATCCGGGAATTCTTTCAAGATAAGCTCCCATTCTTGTCTTCATTGCAACAACAGCTGTTCCTTTTTCTGCTGCCCTCTTTATATCTTCAGAAACATCCTTTTCACTTAAATAATTATAAACAGGCGTAAGGATTTTCATCGAATCATCCTTAAAAAATTGTTTAACAACTTTACCAGTTTCAGAAGAATGAACACTGACACCTGAATATTTTACCTTCCCCTCCATTTTTGCATTTTCAAAAACCTCGTGCATCTCATCACTTTTCATTCTTCTTTCCGAAGCAGAGTGTATAAGGATGGCATCCAAATAATCGGTTCTCAAGTCTTTCAGACTTCTTTCGAGTGATTCTTTAAGATTTTTTTTGAGTTCTTTTGGATTTTCAGTCCTCCATGCTCTCGAGTTAAACTTTGTTGCTATAAATACCTCTTTTCTCTTTTCCTTTAACACCTCTCCAATTAATACTTCTGACCGTCCATAAACAGGAGCAGTATCAATATAATTAACTCCACAGTCAACTGCATATCTCACCACCGTTCCATCAGTAATATGACCTGCTCCGAAACTTATATCAGATACTTTAAATCCCGTATTGCCAAGATTACGATAGCTTTTTATGGAAATCTTTTTTTTCTGAGGAAGTCTATTTACAAAAAAATTTTTTATTGTACCATCTCTTTTTAATCCAGAAAGGGTAATCCCAGCAAACATAGTTTTTAATGCTGCATTTTTAAAAAAATCTCTCCTGCTTATTTTTTCAAATAATTTCATATTTTTATCCTTCAAATATTACCTCATATATATTAATTTTATTAGGAACATAAATGTATTTTTTTATAATTAACAATATTTTGAAAGTGTTTCGTGCGTTTTTATTAATCTTTCTTTAACTGCAATACCATATGGGCAGGATTTTT
>JABXJV010000023.1 GCA_013375355.1 Candidatus Helarchaeota archaeon | reverse complement strand
TTAAAAGGCAAATATTAGAAAAGGAAAATACATTACCAAATGCGATTTTTGCTTGTATTGGAGGAGGAAGTAATGCTATTGGAGCTTTTTATGATTTCATTGAAGATCAATTAGTCGATCTATATGGTGTTGAAGCTGAAGGAAAGAAAAATGATCCCAATATGACAGGTGCAAGTTTAAATTTGGGAACAAATGGAGTTTTTCATGGTGCCCATATAAAAGTCTTGCAAGATAAATATGGACAAATAAAAACTAGCTATAGTGTCAGTGCAGGCTTAGATTATCCAGGTGTTGGTCCTGAACATTGTTTTTTAAAGGAGATTAAACGACTTAAAACTGGCATGGCAACCGATGAAGAAGCACTTTCAGCATTTAATCTATTATCTAAGACCGAAGGAATTATCCCTGCTTTAGAACCTGCTCACGCTTTGGCTTATTTAGTTAAAGTTGCAGACCAATTTGATTCAAATGATATTATAGTGGTAAACCTTTCAGGTCATGGTGGAAAAGATTTGGGAATTATACAAAAATATATGGGAGATCTATAAATGAATTCTATTGATAATGTTTTTAGAGATTTGAGCGAAAAGGAAGAAGGAGTATTTATACCTTTTATAACATTGGGTGATCCAAACCTAGATTATTCATTGAAACTCGTGAAAGTTCTAGAAGAAAATGGGGCAGACATAATTGAATTAGGTATACCTTTTTCTGATCCAATAGCTGATGGTCCAACAATTCAAGCTTCGTCTCAGAGAGCTTTGAATATTGGTATGAATCCTGATATTGCCTTCGAATTAGTTGAAAGAATACGAAAATTCACGAATATTCCGTTGATCTTTTTAACCTACTATAATTTGGTACTCCAAAGAGGTTTGTCAAAATTCTTTAGGGATGCAAAAAAATCAGGGGTACAAGGTATAGTTATTCCAGACCTACCTATTGAAGAAGCAACTCCAGCATTAGATTTTGCTAAAAAAAATGATGTCCATATTATTTTTATGGTAACTCCAACTACAAATGAAGCTCGTTTTCATAAAATTTTAGAAGTTGCTGGAGGATTCATATATTTTATGGCAGTTCTAGGAACAACCGGTGCTCGAAAAAATCTAGAGAAAATTACTGCAGAGAGTTTATTACGCCTTCTTCCTATCACGAATCTCCCTATAGCAGTCGGTTTTGGAATTAGTAAAGCTGAACATATAAGAGAATTATTAAAAATAGGAGCACATGGTATGATAGTCGGCTCTGCTATTATAAAAATATTAGAAAATAATCTAAATGATTTAGATAATGCTTTAGAGAAAATAGGAAATTATATTAAAGAATTAAAAAATGCAACAAAAAAGGAGGGACTTTAAAATGGAATTTAATTTTCATATTGAAACGCTTGGAACATATTCAGATATCTACTCACTTTTTAAGCATTTAAACTATGACTTAGAGCTAAAACAAAGTTTTTTCCTAGAATCAGTTCAGGAAGAAAGTAAAGATTTACTTTTTAGTTTCATATGTCTTGAACCTGATTATATTCTTGAAATAAACAATAATAAATATAAATTTAAAGAGATGAGCACAGAAAAAGGTGAAACTATAAAAGCCTTTTTAGAATCTAGTGAGAATCTGGACGAATCTAAAGATTATGCTAACTTTACAGATAAGGTCGTTTATAATGTTAAAGCTTTAGATATATTAGAAAAGCTTTCTCCATTAGAAGAGTATGGCTTTTATGAAATATTTCCAAGGAATGTATTTTATGGAGGTTACCTTGGTTATATAGGTTATGATATTGTAAGTGAGTGGGTCGGTTATACCCAGAAAACGAATTTTCCAGATGTTATGGTCGGAATGCATACAAATGTCTTAATCTTTAATCATAGAACAAATAAACTATATTTTATTGAAAATGGTTTAAAAAATAGCTATAAACCCCCAGAGAGAATTATTCAAAGTCTGAAAAAATATAAACCTTCAAAACCCATCCAATATCCAAAGGTCTCAATGAATGGAACATCTAATATAGTATCAAATGTTAAAGAAATTGAATACTTTAAAATGATAGACAAAATAAAAGACTATATTTATTCAGGAGATATAATTCAATCAGTTCTTTCTAGAAAACTGAAAGTAAAATCAGAAACCCATGATATGGATATTTATGGCGCATTACGACAAATAAACCCCAGCCCATACATGTATTATCTTAACTTTGGTAAAATTAGACTTATAGGCAGCTCCCCAGAAGCACTCGTTACAATAGATAATGATAAAATTTCAACTGTTCCAATAGCGGGTACAAGGAAAAGAGGAAAAACTCCAGAAGAAGACGAAGCCTTAGAAATAGAATTATTAGACGATATTAAGGAGAGAGCGGAACATGTTATGCTTGTCGATTTAGCTCGAAACGATCTTGCCAAAGTGTCAAAGCCAGGTACAGTTGAACCAATAGATTTTATGAAGATTAAAAGATTCAGAAATGTTATGCATATCATTACAACACTCAATAGTATAAAAAGAAATAAAATTTCCAGTTTTGAAATTCTAAAAAGTATGTTTCCTGCAGGAACAGTGAGTGGTGCTCCGAAATTGCGAGCTATGGAAATTATAAACGAATTAGAAAAAGAACCCCGAGGACCTTATGCAGGTGTAGTAGGTTATTGTTCTCTTAATGGAGATTGCGATTGGGCAATAACCATAAGGACTTTGTATTTAAATGAGAATGAAATTACAGCTCAAGCAGGTGGAGGAATAGTCAAACATTCACAACCTGTTAATGAATGGTTTGAGACGGAAAATAAGTTGAAATCTATTCTACAAGCAGTAAAAATGGCGGAGGAAGTCAGACATGAATAAAGTTCTTTTTATAAATAATAACGATTCATTCGTATATATAATCGTAGATTATTTCTTGCAAAATGATTGTAATGTTATTGTAGTAAATAATGAAATTACAATTAAAGAATTCAAAGAAATTAAACCAGATAGAATTGTAATCAGTCCAGGACCAGGACATCCCAGAACAGATACAGGTAATGTTATCCCTATAATAGAAAAATATTATAGTAAAATTCCAATATTTGGTGTATGCCTTGGATTACAAGCCATTGTCGAGACAATGGGCGGTGAAGTTGATAGAGCTAGAGTTGGACCCATTCATGGTGAACTAGCAAAAATCTATCATGATGGTAAAACTATTTTTAAGGATTTACCGAAACCATTTGAAGCAACGCGATACCATAGTTTAGCCGCTTGGGAAGAATCTCTCCCTGATTCGTTAGAGATTTCAGCCAAGGCAGAAGACGGCACAATTATGGGAGTAAGACATAAAAAATATAAAATGGAAGGTGTTCAGTTCCATCCCGAATCTATCCTAACAATTCCACATGGAATGAAAATAATTCAAAATTTTTTAAATTTATAATGCTAATACTAATTAGAAATGAAATTTATAATTAGTGCTTCAAGAAGAACTGATATTCCCGCATTTTATCTTGATTGGTTCATGGAAAAGATACATCAAGGCTATGTGATGGTTAAAAATCCTTTTTATCCTACCCAAAAATATAAAGTTTCATTAAAAAAATCAGATGTTCATTCGATTGTTTTTTGGAGCAAGGATTTTGGAAAATTTTTAAAAATATCTTCTGAATTTGATGATTATAACCTCTTTTTTATTTTTACTATTAATGATTGTAAACGTTGGGAACCTAACGTAATTAGTTTAGACAAAAGATTAAACCAATTAGGTGAACTTGTTGCAGAATATGGACCTGAATACATTGAATATAGATTTGATCCAATACTATTTTGGCGTGAAAGTGGAGAAAAAGAATTAAAGAATAATTTGAATAGTTTTCAAACCATTATTCAACATATTAGTGCCCTTAACATAAATAAATGCGTTTTTAGTTTCGCTAATTGGTATCAAAAATGTATAAAACGTTCTAAAAAATTTGGACTTGAATTTTACGACCCGCCATTAAAAGAAAAGTTAGATATAATCAGACCTATGGCTCAATTTTGCAAAACTCTTGGCATTAGAATGTATTCTTGCTGCAATCCCGAATTATTTCAAATTCCTAACATATATCCAGCACATTGTATTGATGGAAATTTTCTCGGTAAACTTTTCAATGAGAAATGTTCAGTTGCTAAAACACCAACACGGGAAGATTGCGGTTGTACAAAGAGTAAAGATATTGGAGATTACAAAGAACAAATTTGTAAGCATGCTTGTATTTATTGTTATGCTCACCCATTAGTCTAAATGAGACTATAAAGGAGTACAAGTAAAATTAAGAGGAATATCGATATGAAAATTAATATATTTTTGTCTTATCATATAAATAAACGCTTCAATTTGATCTTCGTCAGGTATTCCTAATACATTGAGTTTTATAGACCCAAAACGTCTTGAGGGATATACATTACGTAATGATCTGCCTTTAAATTGGAATGATATACTTCCTGAAGATAAAATATTTTCACTTGTAAAGGTTTGATTAGAATTTACAGTAATGTTAAAATCTAGATACATTGAACTAAATGTACCAACTCTGCTTTTCCTTGATTTAAAGGTATAATAGCCAGGCCTTCCGCCAAGCCCTCCAATAAAAACTTCTGCATCTGTAAAAGTTAGATTTTCATTGTCTTTAAATGTCATTGTCATTTCCGTCATACCAAGACCTTTTGAATATCCAGCTTTTATAGTAACATTAACATGGATCTCAGTGTCCGTATCTTTTTTTAACTCTCTATCTGAAGGATCTACCGAGATTTCTGGATTGAAGAAGAATTCATTTTGATCTGTCGTTAAATCTTCCAAATCTGTTCCATTTAATATATAATACCATTCTAATACGGAGGGATAAATAACCTCATCGGTTGATCTTAAGACATAAAACAAATCTGGTACATTGTGGATAAAACCAACCGCAAATTCGACATAACTATCAGGATCCTCATAGTGATCATGTGGATGTACATCATATGGAATCGCTAAAACTGAATGAAAAGTGCTTTTTAACACGGCTTTATATAAATTGGAATCATATGGATAATTATCGGAGATTTCCATTGACATAAACTCGACTGTGCTTGCAAATGCGATTTTGGTTTTTATATGTGTGAAATTTAATTTATTCCCATTTATCCAGGTCCCATATACAAAATCTCCTTCTGTCAGGAATGAATATTGAGGCTCTTTTTCGGATTCAAAATATTGATAGACGAAGAAAATAACAATTGGAGTAATTATAACCACTAAAATGACAATAATTTTAGCTACTGTTACCTTTGATAGACCAAATCTTACTTTTCCTTTTTCTTTTTTACGGAAAGATTTCTTTAATTCCTTTTTCTTCTTTTCTCTTTCCTTTTCTTCTTCTTTTCTAATTTTTCTTCTTTCCAAACTGGGCCTCCTAAAAGAAGACTAAACAATCAATACAATTCCAGCTTAATATATATATTAGTGATTTGTAAAATTAATGACGAAAAAAATTGTTAATTTAATTCAAAAATTCTTTAAAATTAAAAACGTGTTACTTCGATACCTCTTCGTTTATGAATAATATAACTATCTTTGTCTCCAGATATTACTCTTAACCTATCAAGTAATTCATATTTATGTAAAAACCTTTTAATATATACCTTTAATGTTCTTTTAGAAAGATCTTGGTCTTTTGATAGACCTATTAAAATGAAATTTCTATCCCGTGATATTACAACGTCAGAGCCTAACTTTTCTTCTAAAAAACTGATTAGCTCGTCTATTAATGTTTCATCTACCCAAATAAGATGTTCACTTAAAATTTTATATTTGACTTCTACTTCACCAGACATTTTTATCAATTTCTTTAATTATTCATGGATTTTGATCAGCAAGGTCGATTCCAATAAGGTATATAGGTATTTTATGCTGCTCTTTGATTTCTAGTACCTTCAAATTGTTATAATTTTTATTATATAAATATGCTTTAAATTTCGATGTTTCGAATTCATTTTCTAATATGATATCCTTGATATCATTAATAATTACTTGATTCACATTTCGAATGCTTTCAATGGATTCTTTCATCTGTTCTTTTAAAATGGGGGATTTTTTATCCCGAAATTTCATTCTTTTGTTGATTACCATTCTTGAAACTAATGAATTGGTTATACAAAGAAAGAGAAAAGGTATAAAGAGAAATATCATCATTAAATCTTGTGGAATAGAAAACAACTGAGGAAAAAGATAGACAGTAAATGTAAATCCAATAACTATTGCATAAATTGGAATTGAATAGATTAAAGTTTCTTTTTGAAGAGATCTTTTAATTCCATTTTGTTTGGCAAATTCTTCTGAAAAATTAAGAATATTCTCTAGTTCTTTCTTATTATCTCTCCAAATATCTTTTAAATCAGATTCGGAGTTTTCAATAAAATTTTCCATATCTCTTTGGAAATATTTTACTGTTTTATTGTAAATAAATAGAAGCGAGTCTTCAATAATATTATCTAGGAATTGAATAATTTGTAATTCATTTAAAATTCTTATTTCTAAAGGTGAAATTTTTGCCTTAGGCTGAATTTCTTCTTCTTCTTTTTCTTCTTCTTTTTCTTCTGTATTGTTCAATATTTTCACTTTATCAAATAAATTGAGTTTTTAAGGAAATTAAATAAATCAAAGTTTTTGAAGGAATATTAATTTTATTTAATTATTTTATTATTATTGATAATTTTATTTAAAACTGCACTGATTAAACTTTTTTACTATAAGCTTTGATTATATCTATTTTAGTTAGAATTCCTTCGATTCCTTCTTCGCTTGTAAGTAAAATTGCATCATGTTGTAATAACATTTTCTTTGCTTCATCGACAGTTGTAGTAATAGGCATTTCTGGTATTTTTGATTCCATTATTGATTTTACTTCATTTTTTAAGATTTCTTGACCATTTTGGAGGAGTTTATTAATTATTGTTTTCTCTTTTATCGAACCAATAGTTTGTCCTTTTTCATTAATTACTGGCATTTGTGAAATCCCCTTATCGGACATAATTTTTGCAGCTTCATTAACCCTTTTGTCCCCACGGATGAGAGTTACATTTTTTGTGGAGTAACCAATTGCTATAACTTCCTCTTCGGTTAAGGCAGTTTCTATGGCTGTTAGGATCTTTTTAATGGTTGACAAACGTGGATCAACGCTTCCAGTTTCGAATCTAGATAAAAAAGTGATGTTCTCTTTTATTTTCTAGCAATAAGCGATTGACTTACATTTGCTCTTTTAGCTAATTCAGTCTGTGTTAGTCTTGCCTTTAATCTTAAAGCTCTAATTTCAGTTCCATCAGGAATTCTAAACATATACTACCTCCAAAAATTAAACATTTTAAATTAAAAATTACATTAACTATTGTAAATTTGGTAAAAAGAATTATATAAAAATTTGATTAGTAGATGAAAGGAAAAAATGAGCTTTAGAATCGTACTTGATGAAAGCCACAATAACAATTTAGATTTCTTAAATTCAGAAGGGTTCCAAGTAGTGCTAAATCGTTTAGGAGGAGTTATTTTTAGATTAATTCAAGCACCAATTACTTTTGAGAAGATTTCGGGAGAAGATCTGGTTATTTTAGGTTGTCCAACAACAATTTATTCTTATTCGGAAATTAATGCATTAGAAAGATTTGTTGAAAGAGGAAAAGGGTTAGTATTGATTAGCGGAAATGGTGGAGACCTTTTTTATAATACTAATCTTAGTGAAATTGGTCGGAGATTTGAATTTGAATTTAATAATGACCAAGTAGAAGATGAAATGGATAATATGGGGCTTTCAGCGGTAGTCAAGATTTCAAAATTTAAAACCATTCATTTTTCTGAAAATGTCAAATCGATTATTTACTCTGGATGCTCCATTAATATTCTTGATAATTCATGTAAAATAATTGCAAAATCTAATCCAAAATCTAATCCACCAAACACACCTGTTGTAGTTCTCTCTTCTAATAATCGAGTAATGGGCCTTGGTGGTTTTAATATTTTTATTGATCATCCCGAATTTGGAATTGATAGAACAGAAAACTTACTATTTGTTTCTACAATATTTGATTATTTAAAAAATCAAATCGAATATGAAAAAGAGAAAACCGCTGGCTTTTTGCTGGAAAAACCTATAACAAATGGACAAGATGTTGAAGTCAAGGATGAATCAGAACTAGAAGCTATGGATGAATCTGCTATCTTGGATCAGCTTCAAATGAAAGATCTTGAAGGATTTGAAGAAACCTTAGAAATAGAACTTGATAAGATTTCGCCTAAGAATGCAAATAAAAAATTTGAAGAATTTTCACAATTCTATATTAAAAAATTAGATAAGATTTCAGAAAAAATTGATGAATTTTGGCTATTTATTAAAAAATCTCTTAGTAAGCCTAAAAAAAATAAAATGAGGAAAGTATTACATAAAGTTCTTCATTCAAAATACCAAAATTTTTTAGAAAAAATAGGTTATTTGGCTTCAGAAATTGACGGTCTTTATTCAATCTTTAGTGGTTCTTTTTCTAAAAATGATTTTGATTCTGATAATGCATTAATAAATTGGTTTGAGAATGAAGCTTCTTGCCGTGAAAAATTAGATATGATTAGAAATAATCTAATGGCAATTTTGGATTCGGTAGAATAAATTTTTAGAGATTTTGTTTTAACAGGGAGAAAAATGAAAGCAGATGAATGGTTTCATGAAGGAAATAAGAATATATACTCTAAAAATTATAAAAAAGCCATTCAATGTTTTAATAAATCTTTAGAAATTAACTCACAAAAAGCAACCCCTTGGTACAATTTGGGTATTGCCTATCTCCATATTAATCTCAATCCAATTTACTCCCTTATTTTTTATATCATTAATTGGTTTTCATTAGAATCAAATCCATATTATCTAGAAGATAAAATAGTCGAGTGTTTTAAAAAAGCTATAACAATTGACCCAGAATTTTTAGATGCTTGGTATAATTTGGGATTTTATTATTTTGAATTAGAAGAATATAAAAAAGCTATTAATTGCTTTAAAGAAATTCTGAAAAAAGATCCAGAAAATCTAGATACTTTATATATCTTAGGGAAGGTCTATCAGGAACTAAAAGAATATAAGTTAGAATTGAAATATTTAAAAAATATAATTGCAATAAACCCCATAAAAACTAATTTGCCAATCAAAAAAATTAAAAAAAGGATTAAAGAATTAGAAAAGAAATAGTCTAATTTAACATTTTTGGAAAAAACCCTCGACAAAAAATAAATATTTATTAATTATAGGGTTGAGATAATTAAAAAAAAGGGTGTCTTAATTTGTCTTTAGTAACTTTTTTAAAAGATTTAAAAAAAGATGTAAAGATTTTAGGCTCTATTTTAATAAACGTTTCTGGAATCCCACTTGCGGCAGATCTTCCTCAAGGTATTGATAAAGATAAAATTGCGATGATTTTTGCTACTGTTCTTCTAACTGGCGAAAAAGGTTTAGTAGATAATAAATTTGGAAATTTAGATCGAATTTCTATAAGAGGGGATGAAGGAGAGATGTTCTTGTTCAGAGTAAAAGAAGACTTGATTTTATGCATCCTCGCACCAAAAAATACAAGTTATGGGATTTTAATTTTAAGTGTAAAAAACCTTATTAACAGATTAAGCAGTATAAAAATCGAACAATAAATAACAAAAAAAAATAAATTTAATTAAGTTAAACCTGGGAAATAATATCTAGGACCTGTATCAGGCTTGACAATTTTCTTGACTATGTTACTTTGTTCCATATAATCGAGTATTCTTTGAGCTCTCTCAGTAGAATAATTTAATCTTATAGTTAGTTCCTCTACATTTGTCCAATTTTTACCTTTTCCGTAACTTTTTACCATTTGTAATATATCTTGTGAATCCGAAAGATAATGGTCTTTTGTCAATTCAGCTGAAATTTCTTCCAATTTGTTATTGAATATTTTGAAAAATCTTTCAGCAACAGATAAATCATTAGATTTAATTATTAAATCAATATTTCCCGTTTCATCAATTATGTTCCCATCTATACTGATTGCAACTGAGAAATGAACTTGTTTCTTTTTATCTAAATAAGCATAAATGATATCTCCAGAATAAGTATCTGACTCTGAAATTATGTTTTCCTTCACTTTAATAAATGATAGTTCATTTTCAATCATGGCTTTGCTTCTTTTTAAAAAAGTTTCAGGGCTCCCAGTAAATATTATTGACTCATCTGTGGCCCTTTGAAATCTTGCTTTAGTAATTTGAACCTCAAGAGAATCATCTGCTGTAACCTCGGCATGTTTAAATTTTGGAATTATATCTTCTTCTTTAGTCTTATCAAGATGTTCTGAAACCATTTCATCTACTGGAAATAGTAAATGAGGAATTTGAAGTTCATTTTCCCACATAGGAAAAACAGATTTCAATATATCATCAGAAACTTTAAAAGCTTTTTTAGCTTCAGCAGTTGACATACCCTTATTAATAACTTGATTCAAATTGGGTATTTTGTTATCTTTTTGAGCCATATTTATAATAATTTTTGAAAATTTATCAACTCTTGCAATTTCTTCTGGTTTTATAGAAAAATCTTTGGAAGGTATGTTAATATACTCAAAAGCCAATCTTAATTCGTGAATTTTTATTTTTAGGTCAAAATATATATCTGTTACCATCGGTTGCCAAATTTCAACATTAGATTTTTCTTGTCTTCTTCTTCTTTCAACATAATTTAAGATTTTTTTACTATTTCGCTCAAGATCTCTTTGTTCTTCTCTAGTAAGAGTGTCTAAATTTAATTTAATTGGTCCAAAAAGATATTGGAGAACCTGTTTTTCATATCCGAGCGGGATTCCAATTTTATTGCTAACTAAATCCAGATGTGAGGGCATAGTTCCTTTTTCTCTGAAAAATTGGAGTATTTTTTTGCTATATTTATCCTTTAATTCTATTTCCTCTTCCTTTATTCCCTCAATGACATCCATGGGTTCTTTAATTTTACCTGATTCTAGACGTCCCAGAATAACGTCATATGCTTTATCTGCTGCTACAAAAAAAGTTATATCTCTTATTCCATCCCTTTTATCTGAAATTTCGAATTTATTTGAAAACCCTATTAACTCAAATTTCCAAATTTGATCATTATTTCGGCTAATTCCAAAATAAATCTGTCCAGGAATAGCCCATTTAGAATATTTCTTTGGAAATTTTAAGGAAATTGTTTCCATCAATCTTGTTTTAAACAGCTTGGTCGATCTTATAACTTTAAATTTATCAAATATTTCTAAATCATTAAGATTTAAAATAAATACATCTTCATTTTCTTTAAAAAACGCCTTTAAATCTTCGTGGCAGAAAATATCACGAAAAGTACCTAATTTAATTGGTAAATTTAGGGTAGAAATTGTTATATTAATGATTGCATTTTTTCCTAATAACAAAGCATTTTTTTTAAGATCTAAACTCTGAAAAAGAGGTTTATATATCGCAACATGTAAGGGAGATGGTAAATTGCAGTGACATTCTTCTTGCTTTTCGGTTGACAGAAGTTTTACATTAAATTTAAATTTCATTTTACCACCGAAATTTTAATCAAATCAATTTTCAATAAGCCTATAAATAAATATTAATCAAACTAAATAAATTTCATTATTGTGGTAAATTATTTTCATTTATTAAATACAATAAAAAGATTAAGATTCACTATATGACTAGGTTTAACTTAATTTCTTAAAATTTGTTCAATAATATCGATTATTTTGTCTATTTCCCTTTTTTCTAGCATTAAAGGTGGCAACATTCTAATAGTAGTTTTCCCAGAAGTCAAAAACAATACTCCTTTTTTTAATGCTTCCAATATATAATTTTTTACCTTTAATCGCAATTCTAAAGCTATCATTAAGCCCATCCCTCTTATATCTCTGATAATTCTGTTTCCTTCTAATCGATTTGTTAATTGATTTAAAAAATACTTTCCATTTTCTTCTGCATTCTTTGGTAATTTTTCTCCAATAATTATATCAATCGATGCCAGAGCTGCAGCAGAGGCAAGAGGATTCCCCCCAAAAGTCGAATAATGCTCACCTGTTTTAACAGAATCAAATATTTCTGGTTTTGCTATAGTTACTCCCATTGGAATGCCGCCTGATACTGCTTTTGCAAGACATAATATATCAGGAACAACATTCCAATGACCATAACATGCAAACATTTTTCCTGTTCTTCCAAATCCAGTTTGAACTTCATCAATTATTAATAGAACGTTTTTTTCACTACAAACTTCTCGGAGTTCTTTCAAAAAGTTTGTTGGTGGTATTATGACACCCGCTTCCCCTTGGATAGGTTCTACAATAATTGCAGCTGTTTCTTCAGTGATATTATTTTTAATCGCTTCTATATCACCAAAAGGAACATGCTTGAACTTGGGAACTAATGGTTCAAAGGGTTTTTTATATTTAGGATTCCAAGTAGCGGATAAAGCACCAGATGTTCTTCCATGAAATGCGTGTTTCATTGCGATAATTTCTGGCTTTCCTGAATATCTTTTAGCTAGCTTAATTGCACATTCGACAGACTCTGCCCCCGAATTTGAAAGAAATGACTTTGAAAGTGAGTCGGGGGTAATTTCTGCTAATTTTTTATATAATTTTGCGCGTACTTCATTATAAAATAAAGTTGGACAAACAATTAGTCTTTCCGCTTGCTTTTTAATAGCCTTAATTAGTTTTGGATGGCTATGACCAATAATTGCAACCCCATTTCCACCAATACAATCTATATATTCATTTCCATTTTTGTCATAAAGATAAACACCCTTTCCTTTGACAATTTCAATTGGTCTTTTTGAAATCCATCCACTATAAATATCTTCTAAACTAGTAAGCTCAGTTACCATATAAATTCAGTCCCAAAGGTTATCAATTTTGTTAAAGTCTTTTAGATTATTTTTATAATTGAATAAAAAGAGTTTGTAAGAGAAAAAATAGATTTACAATTTTTTGTATTTAAAATACAAAATAACATATGGGATAAGACAAAGAATATCAAATACAATTAAAATGTAAAGGACAACTAATAATTCTTGTTGAGAGGGAGCTGACATTGGATATAATGGTTGATATACTAATAATGCAAATAAGTGTACACAATTAATTGCAAATAAAAAAACTAAAGCAATTTTAATTTTATGCAAATCTTCTTCATAGCCAAGTTTTATTTTTGCCGGATCTTCTTTTTTTACAGGCTTTTTTACTTTTTCAGCTGAAATCTTAAACACCAAATTTGGTTTTTTAGAGATATTAAAATATTTTATTTAGATATTAAAAAATTTTTTTAAAAATAAATTTTAATAAGTTTAATATTTTTTATTGACAATTTTAAATTTTTTATTTAGATAGGATGAAATCCCGGAAATTCTAAACCCTTGGTTTCTTCAAAACCGTTGATAATATTGAAACATTGGACTGCTAACCCCGCAGCACCTTTAACAAGATTATCTAATGCGGATATTGCGACTAATCGAGAAATATCTTGGTCTAACATAAACCCAATATCACAATAATTTGAACCAATGAGTATTTTGGGATCAGGAAGACGATAAATTCCTTTTTTTTGCTTTATTAAACGAATAAAGGGTTCATTTTTATAAAATTCTCTATATATTTTCCATACATCTTTATCCTCTAAAGGCTTTAGTAAATAAACATGGTTTGTTGTTGATAAACCTCTTACAATATTTACAGCATGTGCCGAAAAACCTACTTGAATCGTTTTTTTAGCTATTAAACTTAATTCTTGGTTAATTTCGGCTGTATGTCTATGTCCTACTGTCTTATAAGGCCTAATTACCCCATATCGTTCTGGGTGATGAGATGCTAAGCTAACAGACTTTCCTGCACCTGAGGATCCCATCATGGCATCACAAATAATATGATCAGTATCAATAATTCCGGCTTTTAATATTGGAGCTAATGCTAAAATTGAGCTTGTTGCCATACATCCACAACATGCTATGATACTAGCTTTTTTTATTTCTTCCCTATGTAACTCTGGCAGTCCGTATGCCGCTTTTTCAAACAATTCAGGACATGAATGTTCCCCATAATATTTTTCATATACTTCCAATGATTTCAATCTAAAATCTGCGCTTAGATCGATTACTTTAACTCCGGTTTTTATTAAATCAGGAACAATATGCATAGCAGAACGATGTGGAACTGCTAAAAAAATAAAGTCACATTCACCTGCTTTTTTCATTTCAAGGTTTTCAAATTTTATTTTGGAAAATTTTCGAAAATTTGGATGTAACTCACTAACCAATTTACCTTGATATTGCCTTGAAGTAACCATATTGATTTCTACTTCAGGATGCGAGAAAAGGAGGTTTAGTAACGCTCCTCCAGTATATCCTGATGCGCCAACAATTCCAACTTTCATTACTTCACTGATCCTTTATCTATTTTAATTTAATATAATGTAGAATAATTTGCATCTATTCTATTAGATAAAGTTATTTTAAAATTTAGAACAAAATCTTATGATTTTATTATTTTTATCTTAGAATGATTCAAAAAAAATAGAGAAATAATTTTATTTAATTCGAATAGCTGCTTTGAAACCCTCAGCAATTGCGTCAAGAGCTTTTCGCGGATTTTTTGCATCACCAATAAGCCTTACATCTTTGATTTTATCTTTTAATTCTTCATACAATTTTTTATTAGGTCTTACGCCAGCGGCTATAACGCATGTATCAAAATCTAATTCTTTTTCTTCGTTATTTAATTCATAGATGACACTATTTTCTTTAATCTCTTTCACTTTAGCCAAAGTTATCGAATCAATGCCATGATATTTTAAATCGCCTAACACAGTCCAACGGGAAGTTTTTCCAATATTCTCTCCAATTTTTTTCTTCATTTCAAGAATTATTACGTTTTTTCCATAGCGATATTGTTTAATCGCTTCTTCAATATCTAGAACTCTATGCTGAATTAAATACATGGCAATTTCCGCAGAAATTGCTGAAGATTTTGCTATGTGTAATGCTGTTTCGGATCCAACCGCCCCTCCGCCAATAATGACCACTTTATCACCAACATCTACTTTATCTAAAAGAACATCCTTAGCCATAACGACATTTGGACCATTTATTCCAGGAATTTCAGGTATTATGGACACATTGCCTGAGGCGACAATAACCGCATCAGGATTAAGTTTTAAAATCATATCAACTGTAATTTCAGTATTTAATTTAATTTCAACATTATTTTTAATTAATTGTCTTATTAAATAGTCGATTACTTTTCCAAAATCTTCGCGACCTAAAGGAACGCTTGCTAAATAAAGGTCGCCTCCGAGAAAATCGCTTTTTTCATATAATGTGACGTTGTGCCCTCGCTGTTTCAGGACTAAGGCAGCTTCCATGCCTCCAGGTCCGCCGCCAACTACAATCACGTTTTTTGGAGAATCAGTAGGAATAATTTTATATTTTTCTTCCTTTCCAGCTTGTGGATTTTGTAAACAAGTAACCGGTTGTGCAAGGAATACAGCGTCGAAACAACCTTGATTACACCCAATGCACCAGCGTATATCCTCCCAATTTCCCTCCTTTAATTTGTTTCCGATTTCTGGATCACAAATAAGAGGACGCCCCCAACCAGCACAATCGATATGTCCAGCAGCAATTAAATTTTCTGCCAAAACTGCATTATGGACACGATGTGCTAGAATTACTGGAATTTTAGCTGATCTTCTAATGTTGCCAGCCATTCTTGCAGAATATCCCATTGGAACATTTATAGTTAATTGCGGAACCCTAGCTTCATGAAATCCTCCAGCAACGTGTAATATATCTGCACCTGCCTTTGCAAGTATGGGAACTATTTGAACCATTTCAGCATTAGTCGTTGATTCAGGAATTAAATCATCAGGTGGCAATCGATATATTACTGGATAGTCTCCAACTGCATTTCGCATCTTTTGAAGCAATTCAACTGAAAAAGTAGTTCTTTGTTCTAAACCGCCTCCATATTTATCTTTGCGCCTATTTGTAAATTTTGAAACAAATTGGCTTGGTAAATAACCTGTATTTCCACAAATTTCAACTGTATCAAAACCTGACTTTTTTGCTCTAATTGCAGCAGAAACATATTCGTCTTGGATAAATTCAATTTGTTCAATAGTTAATTCTTTTGGAGTTTGTCGCATTCCCATACGGGAAGCAACTGGTGAGGGAGCAAATGTTTCACCAAAATAACCGTATCTACCGCAATGAAGTAATTGAACTCCAGTTTTTCCCCCGTTTTTATGAATTGCATCTGTAAATTCTTTCCATTCAGGAATTACATCATCATTCATAAGATTTACCATGTTAGGGGCATTTCCCCCTGTGGTTGAGAACCTAGCACCTCCGACTAATATTAACCCTGTGCCACCTTTAGCTCTTGTGGCATAAAATTCGGTAAATTTTGGTGTGTTATTACCTTGGCTGCTACAATAATTCATGTGCATAGGAGCCATTACAATTCTATTCTTCATTTCAAGACTTCTGATTTTTAAAGGAGATAAAAGTCTGCGAAATGTAGGTTTCTTCTTATAATCTTGAATAGTTTGAGTCATAGTCATTTCCTCAGTTTTTTTTTAATTTTCAATTAATTATAATTAGATAACTTTTTGTAAAGTTTAAAAAAATAATTATAAAAAATAAATCCATTTTGTATTAGATTAAATATATTCAAAATGAGAAAAAAATCAAATAACTTTAATATTTAACTAAGATTCTGATAATTGAAAACTATTAAATTAATAAAGTAGATTAAGATGGTGAAAAATAAACGTAAATCAGAGGAGTTATCCATTGCTGAAGCTACCCGAAGAATTATTCAGAGTAAACCATCATTAATAGATGGTATTAAACAAGGGGTTGTCAATTTTTCAGCTTTAGCTCTATCAATTAATCCAGAAGTAACTAAATTAATTGGTAGAAAAGAAAAAAAGATTCAAATCGACGCTATTAAAATGGCGTTGATGCGTTATTCCGATGAAATAAAAGAGAAATGGAAAATTTTGGAAGAAGATATTGTCGAAGTTATTGCCGATAGTAAACTAGAACTTAAAAATGAATTGACTGTTATTAATTTTCGCCAATCTGTTTTCTTTGAGGGAATAAGCCTTACTGAACTTATGGAAGGTACTGATTTTTTCCAATTAATTCAAGGAACTAATTCGTTTACACTCGTAGTAGATGCGAGAGCACAAGATAGAATAATTGAAAAACTTACTAAAAAAAATATTTTAATGGTTAAAGGGGATCAATCAGCTCTTATAGTTGTTAGTCCGCTAAAGATAATTGAAGTCCCTGGAATTGTGGCGTATCTTACAGACTTATTCGCTCGTAATTCTATTAATATAACACAATTTATGTCTTGCCACACGGATACCATTTTTGTGGTTTCCAGAGAAGATTCCCTCA
>JABXJV010000188.1 GCA_013375355.1 Candidatus Helarchaeota archaeon | reverse complement strand
AGCTGAAATTTTTACGTTTATCCCAGAATATAGTTAGAGGTCGAGTTGAAAAAAGAGTCTATTATATTTGAAAAAAATTGAAGAAGAAAAGTTAGCTCTTTATTAATAAATTTAAAATACGAAAAAAAATATTGAGGTATTCATTTAATGGCTGAAAAGATGTGGGCATCTTGGGAAATATATAATTCAAAAACAAATGTTTTAATCAAAAAATACAAGGGTTTTCCTTCCGTAGATTATGAAGTTGGAAAAGGAGTTATTCATGCCTATTTCTATTTTAAAAAAGAGGGCAAATTAATTTTCACATATAGCGATGGTATAGCAAATGTCAAACCTTATGTTTATTTCTATTCAATTTACAAAGGAGATGCCGAACCTAAATATAACGTTGGCAGATTTGCAATTTGGGACCTTAATAAGGAAGCAATCGAAATTGTTATGGAAGGAACGTTTTATAAATTAATCGAATTCCATGATGATATCATTTTTAAAAGCGAGGACCCAATTTCTAAATATTATATTAAAATTATTAAGAACACAATATTTTATCTTCTAGTTTAATCTATGAACTTATTTATCTAATTCAAATATATTTCGAATTAAAGTTTTTGTAGGATAAAATAATTCCATATCTCCATTCCAATTTTTTAATAAATCTTTAAAAAATTCAGAAAATTTTTTAGAAAATTGTTCTAATTTGTATTGTAGAAATGAACTTTTTTCTTTTATGACTAAAATAAAGACAATATTATCTTTTAATTCAAGAATAACATTTAAATTTTTATATTCTATAATTTGCAAATCATCCTTTGTTTTTAATACTTCAGAAAGGAAAATTCGTATACTTGAAAGACCCGCTGCAAGTAGTTCGGAGTCAGTAATTGTCTGATTAACATCAAATGAGTAAGCGTAAACAGGAAGTCCATCTTTTGTTACTATAAAAATCTGATGTAGTTTTTCCTTCCAATTAAGATCAGTAAATGTTGAAAAAGCAGAAAATCCGAATCCCATTAATAATACTCCAACATTTATTAACAAAGTGCCCATTGAAAAAAAGTAATGGCTAAACGCTTCATTTATAAAAGGATTTCTAAAAACACTTCCAAATCCAACAATCATTAAACCAACTAAAGTAATATACATACGATGTTTTAAAATACCAGAAGTTGGTCTAACGAATACAACATATTGAAGAATCAATAAAATTAACAGAGCAAATCCAAAAGTAAAATTAGAAAATAAATTTAAAGCTTCATATGTTACTATAAAGAAATTTATTATCAACACACCAATCATATAAATTGTTAAAAGATATTTTGTTTTCTTAATTAAGTTCTCATATACGAAAATACATGAAGCTACACTTAGAACATAAAATATAAAGTGAAATCTATAATAGATTAATACCGTTATATCATATTGCCATCGAAAAAAATCAAATACATTTGCGAAAATATATGAGATACCACCAAATAAAAATAAAAGAGTTATTCCGTAAAAAGGGAAAATTTCAGATTTAAATTCTTTACTATGGTATATTTTACTTATAAAATAATAAAATAAGAATATTGCATTACTACTTAGGATAAAAGTTATTCCTAAACCCATCATTTTCCAAAAATCTAATTGATATATCATTTTTATTCATTTTTAATTTAAT
Organism: Candidatus Helarchaeota archaeon; assembly: GCA_013375355.1. Next base: position 17,658 of record JABXJV010000188.1, on the reverse strand, counting down.
TCAATAGTATTTTAACTTTTAATCATAAATTTAATTCAAATATGCTCTGAATAAGAGATTTGGTAGGTGTAAATATTTCTGTATTTCCTTGCCAATTTTTCAATAAATCCTTAAAAAAATTGGAAAATTTTTCAGAGAATTCTTTCAATTTATAAAATAAAAATGCGCTTTGTTCACTGATAACTAATAGAAATACAATATTGGGTCCAAAATCAATAAGAATTTTTAAATTCTTATACTCAATTATCCTCAGAGCTTCCTTTGTTTTTAATATTTCAGATAATAATTTTTGTATTCCCGAGAAACCCGTTGCAAGTAATTCTGAATTAGTTATAGGAAGGTTATTTTCAAAGGAATGTGCATAAAGACAAATTCCGTTTTCCGTAACTACATAAAGTTGGTATAACTTATCTTTCCATTTTAAATCAGTTAGGGTAGAAAATGCCGAAAATCCATAAGCCATTAATAACAACCCGATAATTACTATCGATGTGCCTATTGAAAATATATAATAACCTAAAAACTCATTTATAAAATAATTCCTTAACGCACTTCCAACTCCAGCACTGATTAAACCAACTAGACTAATATACATTCGACGTTTTAACATCCCAGAAGTTGGTCTAACGAATACAACATATTGAAGAATCAATAGAATTGGTATAGCAGAGCCTAAAAAAAGGTTTAATAGGAAATTTAAAGCTTCGTAGGTATAAACGATGAAATTTGCTATTAAACCAATTAGAATATAAATTGTTAGAAGATATTTTGTTTTTTTAATAACATATTCATATACAAAAATACAGGAAGCTATACTTGCGAAATATAAGATGGAATGAAGTCTAAAATGAATTAAAATTTTTATTTCATAATGCCATTGAAAGTAATCAAATAAATTAGCAAATATATAAGAAATGCCACCAAATAAAAACAAAAAAGCGATTCCTAAAAAAGGTAAAATTTCTTTTATTGATTTTTTGCTTCCATATATCTTTTTTATGAAATAAAAAAATATAATGAATAAATAATTAGATAATATAAAAGTAAATCCTAACCCAAATAACTTCCAAACATCAAACAATTTTTTACCTCATCTAAAATTAGCTTAATTAATTAAAATTAACTTTAGAATTTAAAATCTTAATTCTTAAATAACATTAGATATCATATTTAATAAATTTTCTCTAAACATCTAAAACGAACAATTTTAAGATTTAAATTTAAAAAAATGAACGAAATATAAAATTTTCTGAACTTTATTTTTGATGATATTAAGAAATCTTTTATTTATCATTTTATGAATATTCAAATATGATAAAATTAGACGAATTGGGAGAACCATCGGAATTTTGGGATTATTTTTTCCAAATATCACAAATCCCTCATGCTTCTGGATGTGAAGGTCAAGTAAGAGAGTTTATAAGACGTGAAGCGGAAAAGTTTGACTTTGAAGCGATTCTAGATAAAGCAGGAAATCTTTTAATAAAAGTACCTTCTAAGGAACGAAATTCAAAAAAAACTAACATCATTACTATTCAAAGTCATATGGATATGGTCTGTGAAAAGAATGATGATATTATCCATGATTTTTCAAAGGATCCTTTAAAACTAAAAGTAATAGAAATTAATAATGAGAAATGGCTTACCGCAGAAGGAACTACATTAGGAGCAGATAATGCTGTTGGGATGGCATATCAATTAACTTTGATGAAAAGAATTCATAGTAAAGAATTGGATTTTGGTCCATTGGAATTAGAATTACTTTTCACAGTTAGTGAAGAAGCAGGAATGTTTGGTGCATTAGGGATAGATAAGAACACAATCAAAGGAAAATATTTAATAAATCTTGATTCGGAAGGAGACGATACATTGTGCTGCGGCTGTGCTGGGGGTACTTTACTTGAAGGTTTAATGAAATTAAAAAGAATCCCGTTATCAGAAAAAGATAAAAACTATACTACACTGAAATTAGAAATTGAAGGTTTAATTGGAGGACATTCTGGGGTAGATATTCATAAAGGAAGAGCTAATGCAATAAAGCTATTATCTGAGATATTATGGAAAATTGATAAAGAATTTCAGATCCATATTAATCAAATAAATGGAGGAGGATCCTCATTTAATGCAATACCAAGAGAATCCTACTCGATATTTTTTACAAAAATCGATGAACGACCAAAAATTCAAGAATTTGTTAAAGATCTATCTTCAAAGATAAAAGGATTATATGAAGGTATTGAAATAAATATGAATATTATCTTAAAAGAAGTTAAAAACCATACAGATTTTACCCATATGCCATTAGATATACAAAAAAAAGTTTTGGATGTATTATATTTAGTACCTAATGGACCTATTTCCTTCCATCCTAAAACTAAAGGTGTAAATACTTCGGTAAATATTGGATATATCCAAACTAAAAAAAGAGGTATAACATTTGCAGCATTTCAAAGAAGTTCAAATGAATATGATAATAAATTTTTGTATGAACGAATGATATCATTAATGAATTTAGCAGGATTTAAGATCACCAAATTAGGCAGCTCTCCCAGTTGGACCCCTGATTTTAATTCTAAGTTATTACAAATATCTAAAGATGTATATAATGAGTTATTTCATGAAGAAGCTAAAATAAGAATAACGCATGGCATTCTTGAGTGTAGCTTTTTTAATAATTATTTTCCTAACACGGAAATAATAGCTATAGGACCAAGTGGTGAAGGTGCGCATTCACCAGACGAGCGTTTGAAAGTCAATAGTGTTTCTAAAGTATGGAAATTTTTACTAGCTTTATTAAACAAGATCATGAAGGAATAATCAAGATCTATTACTGTATTTTTCAAACCATTTTGTGAAGATCTCATAATTTTTAAATTTCTCTAAATCAAAATTTTTCCCCACAATGGCTAAGTTCCTTAAAGATGCTTTGAGAGCTTCATAAAATTCCTCATCGAACACCTCGAATTCTGTTATATTTTTATCATTATCGACAAGTCCAAATTTATAATCCTTAAAATCAACCTTTTCTGATTTTAAATAATCGTAAGTTTTTACACAATAATTTAATTCATCAAGTATCTGATTTTTAAATGTAGTTACATTATCATTACTGAAATTCCCACTTACAAAGATGTTAATAAAGGCATAGAGATATCCCTGATCATCATTTATTGGCTTAATTTGCCTCTCTGCTTTTTCAACAAATAAATATTCAACAGTAATATCAGGTTCTACAATATTAGCGATAATTTTCTCCTTTTGTTCGGGTGTAAGTTCAAGTGGATCTGTATTATACCAATTCATCCAACTCTCTATGGATGCATCTCGTTTTTCTTCAGAAGCATCATATTGATAATCTCCATTATCTTTCCATAATTGCTTAAAAGAAACTTCTATTTGTGGATCATTATCTGCGCGTCCAGGAATCCAACCTAAATAATAAAGAACACCATATTCATGCGTTTTTTGAGCATGAAGTCGTGTCATCTCATTTGATGAAGAGAGCAGATCTTTAATATATAAAAAAACTTCGCCCCCCATCTTTGCCAATTCTAGAACAGCTGGTGTGATATCGTTATGAAGAGGATCAGGGTCTTTATCAATGTTATTAATTAATTCAATTATTTTTTTTTCATCAAATTCATCCATTATTAATAAACTCTCTTTATTTTTGGCATATTTAGATTTAATATTGAATTTTTGATTATCTTTAGCATATTTTCAATGAATTATAAAAATTATATAATTATAAGGAGTATCATCTTTGTATGGAACAATTCAAGGATCTTTTAGAGAGAGTGAAAAATAGAAATTTAAGAATAGATAATCCAAGTAGCTACCGTGATCTCAACGATTATATGAATGATATGATAAAAAATAGAAATGATAAAGTTAAAAATGAGTTAGCATATTATATCGAACAAGCACGACAAAAAATAATGAGTTACTATCAAGCGTTAATGGTAACTTTAGAAAAAGTCGATGAAATATATTCGAGAGTAGGAATCATGGGTAAGCGGTATAACAAGACAAATTGGGAGATAATTAGTGACGTTGCTGAGAAAATTTTAACTCAAACAAGTAAAGAACTCTATGAAGGGGCAAAAGAGGGGAATTTTGAACATAAAAAAAAGGAAGTATATGAATATACTGAAAAAATATTACTATACATATTAGATTTATTAAAACAATTTCGTAAAAAGAAAATGTAACCATTTAAAAATTATTTGATGTGTGAATTTATGACAAATTATATAGAAATTAAAGATCTAGGCAATTTAAAAGATTTAGAAGGAAAAAAAATTAAGGTCAAAGGATCTATTTCAGATCTGCCATGGCAACATCTAATAAATCAGCCAGAAACACATCCAATAATAAATTATTTCGATGTTGGTCAACTACAGATAGTAATTTATTCAAAAGATGAAATTAACCATAAAGGATTGATCAGTGTATTTGGAACTATTATAAAAATTGTGGGAAAATCTAAAAGACCGGAAATAGTCAAAAGACATTGGGAATATCAAATGATTGTTGATAAATGGGAAAAAGCTTAATTATCATCTTCATTTAATAATAAAAACACATTTTAAAATTGAAAATTTGTATTGATACTAAAAAATTATGAATGGTGAGAAAATGTCAGATAAAGAAGCAGACCTAGCCGGACCCGGCATTGGAGATTATAATGAATTAGAAAAAATTTTACCAAATGATTATACTCCTTTACTAAATCCAAAAGAAACCCAAAATGCTGTTACCGCCCTAAAAAATTATATTGAGGAAGGTTTATGTAAAGAACTCAATCTGATGCGCGTTGAGTGTCCTCTTATTGTAGACGCCGAAAGCGGAATAAATGACTTTTTAGACCGTGATGGTTCACGTACACCAATCCAATTTCATATATCAAATGATTATGATAAGCATCCTATTGATGTTCAGGTAGTACAAGCTGCAACTAAATGGAAGCGTATGGCACTTAAAATGTTCGGATTGAAAGTTGGAGAAGGATTATATACAGATATGCGAGCCATTCGTAAGGATTACTTCCTCGATCACGATCATAGTGCATATGTAGACCAGTGGGATTGGGAACTGGCAATAACGAAAGAACAAAGAAACGTAAAATTTCTAAGAGAAGTTGTAGAAAAGCTCTGGAAAGTTATCAAAGGTGCTGAGATATATATACATGAATTATTCCCCAAATTAAAGACGGATAAATACCCCGATTTACCTGATAAGCTTACTTTTCTCCATGCAGAAGAAATCCTCGAAAAATTCCCTGATCTACCTCGAAAACAGCGAGAAACAGATATTTTGCAAGAATATCCTGCACTTTTCATTATAGGAATCGGCTATCCAATGGAAGACGGCTATCCTCACGAAATGAGAGCTGCAGACTACGATGATTGGGTTACCGAAATAAAACATAAGAATGGTAAAATCACACATGGCCTTAATGGTGATATTCTTGTCTGGAACCCAGTAACTAAGCGAAGACACGAGTTAACATCCATGGGTATACGGGTAAATGCAGAATCGCTCAAGAAACAGTTGGAGATATCAGGGCAACTTGATTTCCTTAAATACAAGTACCATCAAGGTATTATAAACAACACAATTCCCCTAAGCATAGGTGGCGGTATAGGAGTAACCCGTACTTATATGCTGTTACTTAGAAAGGCACACTTAGGAGAAACACAAATTAGTGTATGGCCAAAAATACTTAAAGATATGTGTAAGAAGAAAAATATCTTCATTTTGGATTGAGCTGCAACCTATAGAATATTTTTAATTATTTTTTCATAGTTTCTTTTACAATATTTACTCCAAAGCTAGCGTCGAATTTATGCTAAATTTATCATTCTTCATCCTAATAGTATTTTTTATAAAATTTTGGGAACTTTTGGTCTAAATTGTTATCATTCCCGTCTAAATTGATCTTTGGAAACCTAATTTGCTTGAATATTTCATCAAATGCTTCATAATAATCACAATTCCAATCTAAATAAAAAATTAGTTCTGTAACAGGAATTCCCTTAAAAAGTTTATCTGATACCCCAGAATAAGTTATTTTTTTTTGTATATGCATCTCTTGACACTCCTATCATGTATTCACACTCGCCATATTCCAAATCTTGTTCTGTCTCGTCGACAACTATTTCTGGTTCTTTCATGAATAGCTCAAAATATTTTTTTCCTTGGGCAATTAGCCATGCTCTAAAATAATCAAATGAATCATCCGAACACCCACCATTAATCATATAAGCCATCGCCCATACGTCTGACTTATAGGAGTCTGTATATAATTTATAAAAAATCCGCTCGTATTCAAAAATTTCCTCAAAAGTTTTTTGACTTAAAGTATCAATAAGCAATTTTACTTGTAAATCCGTGTCTCCTTTGCTTTGCTGTCTAGTTTTATCAATCAATTCCCAAAACTCGTTTTCATTCATATTTATTTACCCATAAACTTATAGTAAAAAAAAAGATAAGGTTATTTTCTTTCTAAGCTCAACGTCGCTTCATTATATATATAAGAATCCCAATTATCACAACAACAACTAGAATACCGCCTAATAGAAGATATAGATTAATTCCAGTGCTATATAATCTCTATGTATTTTTTATTTTTAATTTTCCAGTTCTGTACGACATTTTGGAGGAATTTCCAAAAGGTCTCCTTTTATTTTATATTTATTCCTAATCTCTTGCAAGGTTTTTGGAAATCCTCTTTTTCGTATTATTTCAAGTACTTCCATGCAATTTTTATATGGTTGCGGGAGAATCTTGGTTTTTTCATATTTTTTTGCAAAAATCTTATGATATGCCTGAGCTGGACAACGCCCTCTTAGGAAATGAGGAAAATAACTCTTCATTCTCTTATAAATATCTTGAACCCGTTCCTCCATGATATTTCCAAATGATATTTGTAGAAAAACACAAGGTTGAACATTTCCTGAGGAATCTATATAACACATCCCATTGCAGGCGCTGCAGCCAAAATGATCATCGTCTTCGAAGTATGCTCTCGCTGAGATGCCAGGATATTCTCTGTACTTAGGATCTGTGTTGACCTTAATTTGAAATTTCCTTATCTCATTAAGTTGAGCCTTTGTTAAAATAACATTCTCGCCCAAATATCTTCCTGAGGGCATGGCATCGATTACTTGAATAAATCCAACTCCGATTTCCTTTGCCAACTCTAAATATCGATACAATCCCCCAGTAGATACAATCTCCCTCGTTGCACAGATGGCAATGCAAGGAAGGATTCCATTTTCTCGGAATATACGAACTGCATTTATAGCCATATTGAATGCTTTTTTATTGCCCCTGAACTCATTGTGTTTGTCAGGATCATAGTGGTCGAGGCTTATGATCGCTGCTGTTAATCCTGCTTCTTTTAATTTCTTAGCTTTTTCAGTAGTAATACCATAACCAGTTGTTGCCAGCCAAGCCTCGCTTTGATTGTGTGTCTTTTCAATTAGGATCAGGAGTTCCTTAAAGCGAAGGAGGGGCTCACCACCTTCCCATGCTATAACACCAACGCCCATCTTTTGAAAATCCTTTACAGTACCCAAAATCTTTTCGAGGGACAAAACATCCTTGTTGCCAAGAGTGTGGATCGCATAACAATGTTCACATCTGTAAACGCATCTTTTGGTTATCGAAAGAACCAAATACGGAATGAAAGGAACAAAATGCTCCCCGTTTAAGAGGTTTTTGAGTAAATATTCATATAATCTATAAAAGGATTCTCCAGGCCATTTTGGCGCAAAACAGTCAAAGAAGATATTTCCATTAAAATATACATACTTATTGTTTTTAAATAGAGATGCTATGGCTATTTGGGTCTTGAAAATATTATTTCTATCTGTAATCGAACGAATATTTTGGAGATGTTTGGAAGTTCTCTTTAAAATGCTTGTTATAAGAAAGGAATTAACTTTTCTTCTTTTAATTCCATTTAAATTTTGAATAATATTTTCAGATTTGCTGAACCAGTTACTTATTTTTTCCATTTTTTTATCACCGCTCTTTTACTCACTTTTCAGCGGCTTAATGTGTGGTTACATTGAGGCTATTCTTTCTAAAGAGACTCAAAAAAACATAAGGTGTACTGTTGAAAATATATATGTTACAGATAATAAAAAGGATTCTTATGTTGATATTATGTTTGAAATAGAGGATTAAAACTGTATTTATTCTTTATTTTTGATTTTTTTATATCCTGTAAACACTTAACTTATTTTAGGCATGTCTCAAGCATTGACTTCCACAGTTTTTGGCATCTTAGAAAAATTTAGTGAAATATAACCAATCTTTTATAAATATTTTTGTTCAAAATTAGTTATATCAAATTAGCTAATTTTATTCATTTCCTATTATCTATTGTGCATATTTTTAGATTGATACATCAACATTATTGTCGTCCAATTTATTCAAAATATCTTTGGCTTGTTCATCTAAAGGATTATCATTAGTATTAACTAACTTTAGATTGGTAAGTGATAATAAGGTTTCTGGAAGCGATTTTATATTATTTAAAGCTAACATTAATTTTTCTAGAGATTTTAATTCCCCGATGAAGTCAGGAAGAGAAGTAAATAAATTATCGTATAACCAAAGTTCCTTTAACGATTTTAATTTCGAAAAGGATTCTGGTAATGTTTTTATTCTATTTAAATTTAAGTCAAGTATCTGAAGATGTGTTAAAGAGCTTATGGTTTCTGGGATAATTTCTAATTTACAATCGTAGATACCAATTCCTACAATATGTTCGGCCTCAATTTGGACTCCTATGGAATTAAATTCAATTAAATCTATGAAGGGAACCTCTCTTCCAATTATTTCTTCTAGTTCTTTTAATACTTTAATCTCCTCTTCAGGTAATTTTTTACCTCGAAAATCTTTCTTAACGTTCATTAGCTTATCACATTCATTAAATTATATGGTTTATTTAACATATTTTATAAAATAAAAATATCTATTCACTATTTTTTTTCATTTTTACGCAAATCCAACTTCCCTCTTAATGAAATATAACTAATCTTTTACAAACATTTTTGTTCAAAAAATAGTTATTTTAAGAAAAATCAGTTACCGAATTTTTTTTTAATGAATTTAAATAAAAAAATCGAAAATGATGAGAAAAAATAGACTTTAACCACCGCCTATGGGCGGGAATATGACTATCAAGTCATCTGGTTTCAATTTTTCTTCTATATCAGAAACACGAGTACCATTTATTAAAATTATACGAGCTTGATTCTCTGGAATACCTAATCGATCAATCAATTCTGAAACTATTCCTTTTTCCAGATTAACTGTAAAACTCTCCCCTATATCTGTTCCAGCTGGAGCAAATTTGCGAAGTGTCGCATAAAGTTTTACAAATACTTGCATAAGTAAATCAACTAATAATAATCAATCTCCATATCACGTTTGGTAAAGCCATGTCCTTTCAGATGTTGGCCGCCACAAAGAAGCACCATATTAAAAGGAAATAAAGCAACTCTATCACCGTCATGAAGCACATTAGTCGGCTTTGCTAAAATACCATTTATAAAACAATCGCCAAGTTCGGCTGTTTTCAGTCCAAGACGCTCTATAAACTCTTTGAAGGTTTCTCCTTCTTTATAATCACACATTAAAACAGTATCCTCGTTAGATTTACTTCCCGGAACGAGAGATCTAAATCTGCCATACAAATGAGTTTCAATCATTTCTATAATATCATTTATTAAATTAATATAAACCTTCTCACATAAAAAAAAGGAGAATTTAATGTTTTTATATCAAATTTTCATATTAAAGATCTTTGAAAACTTTATCTAATTCCTCATTAGGGACATCGAAGGTAATGTTGTGTGGTGGTAAAGATTCTTTATAGAAAAACTCAGGAAGTCTATCATCTTTTTCTGTGAATCCAGCCCGGCGATTAAAATCGATTTCTTTTTTTAGAACATCCATTCCATATTGTGCAGCATCAATTTCTTTTCCAAGGAACCCATTGACTGTATCCATCAACCCTTCAAAACCTTCATCAATATCAAGTATACAGAAAGCTACAAATAAACAATAGCCAGTTGAGTCGATAAATGCCGTAGTTGCTTGGAATGTACGAGATAAATCAGATTTTTCGAGCTTACGAGGATCCTCAATCTCACCTTTAACACCAAGAATCTCTGCAGCAACTGTATAGCCAGCTGTATGGTCTCCACCCATTGGTGAAGTCGAATATGTCACACCAATTCCACGGATAGCTCTTGGATCGTAAGCAGGTAAAGATTGCCCTTTAACCACAGGAATCGTCGTTACACCTAATGCTTGACCAGCTATAAGCGCACCTGAAGTAATAAGTCTCCCAAGAGCTGATTTCTCATCATATGCCTTCTTCAACGCTTCAATAGCACCTTTACCATCCCCAAATTCGGTAAGACCTCCAGCCATAAGCATAGCGAGTGCGTTACCTGTTTCAATTGTATCAAGACCAAGATCATTACATAATCTATTAAGTTCTGCAACATCGTGTAATACGCCAATTCCTAAATTAGTTCCTAATGCCCATGCCGATTCGTATTCCAGCGGTGAAACCTGTGCTTTACCCGTATCTTCATAGGGAACTACATTAGAGCAAGCCATTAAACAGCCGGGGTGACATGGGTGGCCATAAATACCTTCTGCTTTATCGCCAAATTTTTTCTTTGTATTATCGACAAGTTCGTGAACCGCTTCTCCTGATATCTTGGCAGCGTCTTCAAAACGTCCTTCTTTAAAGTTTTTTGTAGGTAGACCTCCGGCTTCGTTTATTATGTTTTGTAAGATGTTTGTACCAAAATTTTTTAAACCACCAAATGGATTTCCTTCCTCATCCTTAAGGCGTCCTGTCACTGGATGGGAATTAAGTGCATCAACAAGTTTTTTTCTGCCATTTTCAAATTTTTCTTTATCCTTTGGATCAGGCATTTTACCTCCAGTATCATCACTAATGACTGCTACGATTCTTTTTGAACCAAGCACTGCTCCAAGTCCGCCCCTCCCTGCATATCTTCCTGGATCGGTATTCTCAATATTGTTTCCAAAGACTCCAGCTCCTTTAGCAAGACGTTGACCTGCCATACCGCAACCAATTATGCCTGGTTTCGAGGGATAATCTTTCCAAATCTTGGTTATGAGGTCATAAAGACCTATACCGGCATAATCATTTGTTTTGATAATTTCACACTTATCTTTCTTTAATAAAATACTGTACCAATCTTTATTAACAGCGGGGGGAATTCCCTCAATAATAATACCTCGAATGCCGATACGTGCCAATTTTATTGCAGTTAGACCACCTGCATTGGCTTCTTTTATTGTACCTGTAAGAGGTGACTTCCCTCCTACACTTAATCTTCCAGATGAAGGTGCAACGGTACCTGCTAGAAGTCCTGGAGATACTACGAATTTATTGAACTCCCTTAATGGATGGCATGTGGGATCTACTTCTTGGGCAACAATGGTTGATGTTAAAGCACGCCCTGCAAGAGTTTCATATTTTGATGGCAGTTCTTCCCATTTATGTGAAAGATCACTCATATTTATACGTAAAATTTTACTAATTGCGTATACCTCCTACATTATTTTTAATATTATAATCTTATTAATAATTTTAAAAAAAATCAATTAAGATTATTTTTCCTTTAATCTTTATAATCTTTTATAAAAAAAAATATATTTAATAAACATTTTATTTTGAATAAAATATGATTTTTGGTAATAGACGAAGCTTATTAAAATAGAAATGAAAAATTATATTGAAAATCGCCAAAAAGATTGGATATACATCAGTTTCAAAGACACCTATAGGAAAAGGATCAGTAAAGATTGATTTAATCATGGAAATTTAAATTATTTCATAAGAAAGTTTCTGCTCATCATATTCAAAATCAAATTTTTTAAATTTAAAATCAAGTTTAGTGAAATATAAATTAAAAGCAGTAAGTCTAGAAAATTTGGTTCCGATATTTTATTTTAAAATAGATAAAGATACCCATTATCGTTTCCAGCAACTATATACTCACCAGTTTCTGAAATAGCTACTGACAAAAAGTCACTATCAGCAGTATAGTTCCACATAAATCCATCCTGTTATATAAAGTAAGGTTATTACTAATATCTACAGAAATAATGTATTGACCATTTGCAGAAATAGCCAGTTGAATGATAGCATCCGTATCATAGTGCCAAATATACGAAACACTTCAATCATTGTTTTAATTTTAGATATAAATTACAGCCTTTTAAGGTATTTTCGGCTCATTTTTCTACTTTTTTACTAGATTTTATTGAAATTGACTTGATTTTTCGTTTTTTTAATATTAAAATAATGAATATGATGTTTTCAAGAACGATAGCGCCAATGATTGTTAAGCCTATTGGAGTTAGGATTGAGTCAATGAGGTCACCTTTTACTTGTACCGGAAATAATATGGGTGGATTTGGAGGGGCTACGGGATTGGATTGGGAGGGGCTACATCCCGTATTTCTCTCATCATGATGAAATTTAGGCCATGGATAGCGGGAAATATTATATGAACCATAATAATTAACTGCCCATATCTTTAAATCATTTGATCCCACGACAATCTCCACCAATCCATCATTATCAATATCACCAAGTGCTACTGAAGATTGTATTATGCCTCCTGTACTTACTGGCCAGCCTGGCACGTTCGTTCCGTCATGGTTTAGTGCCCATATTTTTTGGTCGCCACAACCTATCACGATTTCTAACCGATCATCGTCATCAATATCACCAAGAGCTGGAGATGATTCTGAACAACCTCCTGAAATTACAGGCCACCCCGGAACATTGCTCCCATCTTCATTAAGAACCCAAATTTTATTAGTAGATCCAACCACGATTTCTAATTTACCATCATCATCAACGTCACCAAGTGCTGGAGAGGTTTTCACGTCACTTTGCAAATCAACAGGCCAACTTGTCACGTTCGTTCCATCATGATTGAGAACCCAAATATGGTCGTCATTGGAACCCACGACAACTTCTAATTGCCTATCATTATCGATGTCACCAAGAGCGGGAGAATTTAAATAAATTATCTCTCCCGTACTTACAGGCCACCCCGTTACATTAGTTGCATCATGATTAAAAGCCCAAATTTTTTTATCATTAGAACCGACTACAATTTCTAACTTGCCATCTCCATCAATGTCGCCAAGAGCGGGAGAAGAAAGTATCGCATTTCCTGTCGTTACCGGCCAACCCGTCACGCTACTCCCATCATGGTTTAGAGCCCAAACCTGAGTTCCGATACCGAGCACGATTTCCAAAATTCCATCATTATCAATATCACCTAGAGCGGGAGAACTCCATGCCCCTACGATACCTATAAATACAGGCCACCCCGTCACGTTAGTTCCATCATGATCGAGAATCCAAACATTTTGATCACCTGAAGAAATTACAACTTCTAATTCCCCATCAAGATCTATATCGCCAAGAGCAGGGCTAGAAGTTATAGAATTTCCGGTTAATACGGGCCAACCCGTAACATTCGTCCCATCCTCATTAAGAGCATAAATTTTAAAATCCGTGGAACCAATCACGATTTCTAATCTCCCATCCCTATCAATGTCGCCAAAAACGGGAGATGAAATTACCATGCCTTCGGTCTTTACAGGCCATCCCGTCACGATTGATTGCTTTGCTGTTACTTGACCCAGGATCGGTAAAGTTACAGTAAAACTGCTTGACTGATGCAAATTTAAAAAATTCGAAAAGTTACCAATGAAATAAATTAAAATGATGAATGCATGGATTAGGAATGCTTTGTTTTTTTTCAAATAAGTCAAGTCCTAAATTTTATTATTAAACTCTTTAAATTTTAAAACCAACTAATGTTTAATATTTTACCTTAAAGACTTTTTTAAAGCAAAATCGCTTCTTAATAACGTGAAATTACCAAAAAAAAATAATAAAATGCTGTTTTTCAGGTATTTTTTCAAATAAATTTATGTAATTAGGAATCATTTATTTTAGATTGAGAAATTAAAATAATTTCTTTTGACGCAAAGAATATCCTTTAAGCTTTACATAAGGTTATTAATACATTTTTAGAAAGGAGATTAGTGAGATTTCTAATGATAAAAATAATCTTACAATTAAAGAATATATGAGAAGTTTAATTTTGAATTGGGAGTTTAATATTATTACTTCTCAAGATAAACGGTTTATTACTTCAGATCATCCAGTGATTTTCTTCACTTCAAATGAAGATAGACTTGCTTTTGCAGTTTTACCGATTATGCCAAATTTATTAGCTGTAGCTTCTGATAAAAGAAAAATTACAATTAAATCAGATAAGGCAACTACAGAAGATGTAATTAAATTAAATAGATATTAAGCAGCTCAATCTATTTCTGCTGTTTATTCTGCTGAAGATCTCTCTAACGATGAAATAAAAGAATTAAATGAAATTATAACAAAATTTCGACGCCCTAATCGAGGGTATTTTAATGATGATCATATAGAATATGAAAGAATTAAATATAATGAAATCAAGGGACTTACATTTTTGGAACCAAAATACAAAAAGAAAATAGACTGAGTATATATCTTCATTAAACCGTTTATATCTAACCCGTTATGAGTATAAATTTCCATATTCTATGTTAGATAAGTTATTTCATGATTTTGTGATTTACATTATGTCAATGAAATATAAGATTAGTTAGTTTCAAAATATGAATATATTGAAACCTTCTTAATGTAATATAACTAATCTTTTACAAATATTTTTGTATCATTTTTAGTTATATTTAGATATATCTTACTTTTCTAATTGCGAAAGATTGTGTAATCCTTCTATTTTTATTATTTCATTATCATAAATTGATAACGTTTTAAATTTGATAGAAAAAAAAGAGAATTTATTCGTTGTGCATAAATGTCCCAATTACCATTTTTATTATCAATCCAAGTAATTATTGCATATCCATCATTATCATCATCAACGCAAATTTGGCTTTGACCTTGACCATGAGTGGTCGAATAAATTGGGGTTCCATTTGGATACCATAAAGTATTTCCATCTTTATCGACCCGTTGAGAGTAACTATCTCCTGCCGTATCTCTGCAATCTTGCTATATAATGATTGCACCTCCAAAACCATCAGAACCATCTTAATGTTATATTCTTCAATCAATGAAATATTATCAATTTTCAGTCAATTTTCAGTAATAAATTCCATCTTACAGTCAACAATGTTAAAATTTTGTATATATTTCGTAAATTAGGCAAAGAAGTTTGCTAGAAATATTTATATTTTTTTATTTGGAATAGATAATATCTAAATTTAAAAAACTTTTTCATATAAGGGTAAATTAAAATGAAAAATAGAAAATTAATTCTCTCTATCCTTATACAGATTTTCTTAATTTCAGTAATAATAATAACCAATTCTACCGATATATCGAATTTTTCATCAATTTTGAAAAAGAACTATCAAAATTCAACGATTTATACAAAAGCACATATTTTAATAGGCCCTAATGATGGAGTGGCAATATGCAGTTTAAGTCCTTCTGATCAGGAAGTTCCACAAATTTGTAATGATGGTACAGGCGGCGCAATCATCACGTGGGTAGATGGAAGAAATGGAGCAGTTAATGAAGATATTTATGCGCAGAAAATCACCTCTTCTGGTGCAGTGCAGTGGACAGCTAATGGGACGGCTATCTGTACGGCAATTAATGTTCAAAAAGATCCTCACCTTTGTAGCGATGGTGCGGGCGGCGCAATCATCGTGTGGGGGGATTATAGAAACTCTAATTATGATATTTACTCACAGAAAATCAACTCAAGCGGAGGCGTGGAATGGACGACTAATGGAGTAGGAATTTGCACGATCTTAGGAACCCAATGGTATCCGCAAATTTGCAGCGACGGTACGGACGGTGCTATCATCATGTGGCATGATTACAGAAGTGGATCAAATTATGATATTTACGCACAGAAAATCAACTCAAGCGGAGGCGTGGAATGGACGACTAATGGAGTAGCAATTTGCACAGATAGCGGAAGCTTATCGAATGCGCAAATTTGCAGCGACGGCGTGGGCGGCGCTATCATCGCATGGGAAGATGATAGAAACTCTAATTGGTATATTTATGCACAGAGAATCAACTCGATCGGAGGCGTGGAATGGACGCCTAATGGAGTGGAAATTTGTACGGAAGACGATTCCCAATATTTTGCGCAAATTTGCAGCGATGATGCGGGTGGTGCAATCATTACATGGCAAGATTATAGAGACCTCAATTATTTTGGTATTTATGCTCAGAAAGTCAATTCAAGCGGAAGTATGGAATGGACGGCTAATGGAACGGCAATATGTACAAAAGATGGCGACCAAGAGTATCCACAACTCTGTAGCGACGGTGCAGGCGGTGCAATCATTACATGGCAAGATTATAGAGACTCTAATTATGATGTTTATGCTCAGAATGTCAATTCAAGCGGAAGTATGGAATGGACGGCTAATGGAACGGCAATATGTACAACAGGTGACGAACAAGAGAATCCACAACTCTGCAGCGATGGTGCGGGTGGGGCAATCATCACGTGGAAGGATCTTAGAAGTGACCCTAATGGCGATATTTATGCACAGAAGATCAGTTCCAGCGGAAACATGAAATGGCTGGCTAATGGAGTGGCAATTTGCACTGTTAGCAATGGCCAAACTGTGCCTCAACTTTGCAGTGATAGTGCAGGAGGTTCGTTCATCACGTGGCAGGATGAAAGAAACTTTAATTATGATATTTTCGCGCAGCGTATAACAGAATCCGAACACCGACCTCCAGATTTAATTCCTCTACTGATATTAATCTCAGAACAAGCAGTACTTTTCGATCCATTATTAATTTCCTTACTATTAATTGGAATTGGTGCGGCAATAGTTGTTGTTATAATAATCCTGAAATTTAAAAAATAAATCTCACCCCTTTTTTTAACTCTTATATTTCCCTTATGTGATTCCTGATAAACATGATTCAATCTCTTATTTAACTATGTTTATACCATTTGGAATTATTTGTATAATTGTTGTTTTCTTCGTCCAAAAACTCCCAGAAACCGCAGGAACAATGAAAAGAGTTCAGTAAATAAAAATTCAATTAAATATAACATACATTAAGTTCCGGAATAGGAGTGTTTATATACCTAGAATAGTTATATATAGTATGAAACAAAAAAAATTCAAAACTAAAAAACAAATCAAAACAACCATTACTTTCAATTCTGAAGAAGAAAGGAACGAAATTGTTAAATTTGCACAAGAAAAATACGGTAGTTTGTCTAATTTCGTAAGATCGACTATTAAGAGGGAAATAGCGGGAGAAATAACTAATCCGGATGAAGAAATAAAGATATTGAGGGAAGAAATCAATAACTTAACAGTTCAATTAGAGCTTTGGAGAAATCAGCAATTAAAAGATATGGAAAAATTAGCTACGGAAATTAGAATAAGAAATATCAAAAATAGTCAAGAAGATCAAGATAAAGAAGGGGCTAGAAAGAAATATTTCAGTGGTGGAAATAAATAATGGATGTAAATGATTTATCTGTTGCAGAACTAGAAAAAATACTT
>JABXJV010000187.1 GCA_013375355.1 Candidatus Helarchaeota archaeon | reverse complement strand
TAAAAGCACAAGTCCTTGTAGGTGGTCGTGGCAAATCGGGGGGTATTAAAGGAGCAGATACTCCAAAAGAAGCTCTTTCAATTGCTAATACATTATTTAAAACTAAAATCAAAGATCAAGAAGTTAAATCATTACTTATAGAAAAAAAGATCGATATTCAAAATGAAATCTATATTGGAATAACAGTAGATCGCTTGAATCATAATTTTATTATAATTTTTAGTGCGAGTGGAGGAGTTGAAATCGAAGAATTAGCCAAAACTGATCCTGAAAAAATTATCAGAATGAATTTTAAATCATACGAATTCGACGATCTTGATTTAAAAAGATATTTAAAAGCTATTAATTATTCTCAAGAAATAATTTCCCAAATTGATAAGTTACTTCACCAATTATGGAGAATTATGAACGATTATGACCTCGATTTGATTGAAATAAATCCTTGTATCCTCTCGAAAGATGGTAAATTATATGCAGCTGATGCTCGTGTTAATGTAGATGATAATTCAATCTTCCGACATGAGGAATTTATTGCTAGAACAAAAGAAGGATTAACTCAATCAGAAATTCAAGTGAAAGAAAAGGGGATGTCCTATGTTGAATTAGATGGTGATATTGGAATAATTTGCAATGGGGCAGGATTAGTAATGTCTACTATAGATACTGTTAGACATTATGGAGGAACTCCAGCAAATTTCCTTGATATTGGTGGTGGAGCAACAAGGGAGAGAATCTTGTTTGCATTAAAAGTAATTTCATCAAATCCAAGGATTAAAGGAATTTTAATAAATATCGTAGGTGGAATTACTCGTTGTGATGAAATTGCACATGGAATTATAGAATTTTTAAAAAGTAAGAAAGAAATTTCCATGTCAATAAGGTTAGTAGGAACTAGAGAGGAAGAAGGTAAAGAATTATTAGCTCAACATGGAATACCAATGTTAGAAACAATGGAAGAGGCAATTAAAAAAATAATTGAGCTTGTTTCGTAAATAAAATTGGAAAAATAGGAGAGAAATATATTCCTATAAATCTTTTAGATAAATTTTATGTTTTCCTAATTTTCCACCGAAATTTCCAGCAGATATTTTTAGTAATCCTGGGGTATCTTTCACTTCTTCAATGGTTCGTTTCATGGCTAATTTTACACGGTCCATATCTATTCCGTTTATAACAATTTCAGGAATTGATTTTACTCCTTCTGGCACTTTCGAGTCATCAATTTTTCCTTTGAGTGTTGGACAAAACCAATGGTTTGTCGTGGGACCTATTTCTGGAAAATTGGTTTCAACTTTGGAACCCGCAGAACATATATCGAATGATGTAATGGCACCATCTATTTTTAATATAGCATCTACCGCTTTATCACCAGCATTTAATGCATTTTCAATAGTATCACAAAAGAACCACAAATTTCCACCCATTACACCATGCTGATATCCAATATTTTCCTCTATTAAAAAATCTTGACCAAACATAATTGGAACGGAGATAAGTTTTTTACCATATTTTTCAATAGTTTCTTCAAACCCATCTCCACAGTGACCAACATTATTCATCATATTAAAATAATTTTTAGAATCAAGCGAATTGAAAATTGCAGTTGTAGGAACAACTAAAATACCTTGTCTTGATCTCCTTCCTAATTTATCATATAAAGTATCTATGGATTTTTTATTATAACCCGTAGTCCAAAGTTGTACT
>JABXJV010000186.1 GCA_013375355.1 Candidatus Helarchaeota archaeon | reverse complement strand
TTTTTACCTTGTTTTTCCTAACCATTATTATTCACCTTTTAATAAGGATGAACGGCGTTATCAGGCATTAAATCAATTTATATTACGAGGATTTAACCTCAATCGGATGATTCGAGTGCCCAATAATCATAGTTTTTTATACAGCATAGGACTACAGCAGTAAATCCTTGCTAAAAAGATTACATGATTAATGCCGTTCATCCTCCCTAAATTTAAATATCGTACTAAAAAAAGATTATTATTGGAAATTAATCCGAAGGATTTGTTATTTGTTTTTTATATTTTTTTTCAAATGGTTTACAGCAAAATCTTATACTTTATTAGTGATTTAAAATATTAAACAATTAATGAAATTTTGTTAGGGATTAATAAGTTCAATATTAATCTATTTTAGTGATTACTATGTCTTGGAAAGAAATTAAAAGAATTGAGCAAATTATTAGAAAGGAACGTGGGGATAAAGCTATATTTATTAGACTAATAAAAGAAGACGAGAATGTATCTTCAATTATTTTCGGCATAGAAGATAAAAATAGTAAGAATTCTATAAAACTAAGTATTGGGGAATGGAACAATCTATTATCTTTCTTTAACACTATAGATGAAGAAATAAAATCACCTCAAATCTCAGTAATCGAAGAAGAAAAAGATATAATATCAAATGAATTGGAAACACAAACTCCTACTGAAGTGATTATTCAAGAACCTTCCGAGGTCATACCCGAAGCTAAAGTAATTGGTTCTGCTTTTGAGGAACCCACCTCAACCGTAACTCTCATTCATAAGGATATGACATCTAAAACTGAAGAGACAGTTCTACCTTCTCCTGTTGATATAGAGGAAATAGAACCACCTTCTGAAGTAATAGCTGAACCTATTGAACTTGAAAAACCACCTTCTGAAGTAATAGCTGAACCTATTGAACTTGAAAAACCACCTTCGCCTCCAGCCGTTGTCGTAGAAGAAACAGAACCTCAAATAGAGGCTAAACCTAAACCAACTGAACTTGAGAAACCACCTTCACCTCCTGCAATAGTGTTAGAACATATCGAACCACCTTCCGAAGTTAAATCTAAAAAACCTGTACCTGAACCTACAATTCCGTCTCCAGTTCTAATTCCAGAAGTTAGTAAAATTAGTACAGAAAAAGAGGATCTATTTCCTGAAATGCCACCCGAAGTTAAAGAAATTTTTGAAGAGTTAGATAGTCAAGCAATAGAATTAGAAAAATCTCTTATAGTAACTGAAGATGAATCATCTGATTCAGAACTAACAAAAGAAGTAAAAATTACTAAAGCAATGCAAGAGGTAGCAGAACTTATGCCTTCAGGTCCTGCAAAAGATTTTGTTGAACAGATGATTGTAAAAAGAAAAGAAACAAAAGATACTCCAGAAGAAATAAGCGATTCTTCGAAAGAAAAAGAAGCTTCCGATATTAAAGAAGAAATAAAAAATGATATAAAAGAGGAAGAAAAATTAAAATATTGGTGATTATTTAGCTATTAGCATATCAATCTATTAGCCATTATCTCCCATTGTCTGTCAACCCAATCTTGTAAAAATTTGACATCTTCTTTTGTCATCTTTGCAAATCTTCCCTGAGGTTTTATATATTCTTCGATAGGTTTTCTCTTAGATTTATCTTGACGTGATTTGCTAGGACCATTCAACTTTGTAACACCATCTTCAACTTCATATAAAATCCAAAATCCAGTTTCTACTGCTAATTTACCTATTTCAATTGTAATTTCAGAAGCGAACCTCCAACCTGGGGCACAAGGAGCAAATATATGGATATATTTACAGCCTCTTATATCTTTTGCTTTCTTTACCTTGTTATATAGATCAAGTGGATATCCCGTAGATGCGGTAGCCACATAAGGAAGATCATGAGCCACCATAATTTGAGGAAGATTTTTCTTATGTTGCTTTTTTCCAAAAGGTGTTGTTGTAGTCCAAGCACCATAAGGCGTTCCACCGCTTCTTTGTGTACCAGTGTTCATATATGCTTCATTATCATAACAAATGTACAAAATATCATCTCCCCGTTCAGCTGCACCACTTAGAGCTTGTATACCAATATCGTAAGTTCCTCCATCGCCAGCCCAGCATAATGTTGTGACATCATTTATTCCCCGAGCCTTTAATGCAGTACGAATCCCCGCTGTAGCTGCAGCACCTGCAGCAAAGGCCATATTAATAAACGGAACAGTAGGTGCAGTTTTAGGATATAGACCAATTACCACATTTGTACATGAAGCAGGAGCAACAATAATTGTTTTATCTCCTAAAGCTTTTAGAGTCCATCTTAAACCAAGTTCAAGTCCACAACCTGCACAACAAGAATTTCCTCTTAAAAAATATTCACGTTTTTCGGTTTTAGCTAATTCTTTAATAGATACCATAATTCTTCACCTTTTATTTATGAAAACCTACATATTCAACCTTATTCTCTAATTCTCCTTTTTCTAAATTTTTAAACGCCTGTTTAATAATCCAACATTGGTCATCAACAGAAACATCTCTGCCACCAACACCACCAATAACAGGCATAACTAAGGGTCTTTCTTTCAAATAATAGAGTGCTGATTTTAAGTCTACAGAGGCGCAGCCGCCATAGAGACTGAATCCCATATTACGTTCCAGGATAGCAAATACTTTAATTTTTTTAGCTAAATTTTGAAAATCTTCAATTGGAAAAGGTTTATAAGATCTCAATTTGACCGTTCCAACTTTATAGCCTTCATCTCTCATCTTTTCTACTGAGTATTTAGCTTGATCTGCTAAATTTCCCATACAAACCAGGGCAACTTCGGCATCATCACATTTATATTCCTCTATCAAAGCTCCATGATAACGCCCAAATTTTTTCTTAAAATCTTCGGCAACTTCTTTAATAACAGTTTTTGAATTTATCATAGCTTCATCAATTAATGAACGAAATTCAAAATACATAGAACCGGGTGTGGCAACGGCACCACCAGGATTCTGTAAATTACCATGAGAAATTGGTCTTTCCGGGTCTAAAAAGATGTGGGGCCAACCATTTTTCGGAATTTCAGGAAGAAAATCATCTATTTCTTTTTGGTCTGGCATATCTACTAACGTATTCATGTGGCTTAACATAAAACCCTCTAAACAGACCATTATAGGTAAAAATACTCTAGAATCCTCTGCAATCTTGTAAGCTTGAATTATTGTGTCAAAGATTTCTTGATGGTTTGATGCAAAAAGAATAAGCCATCCACTATCTCTTTCTGCAATAACATCTTGATGATCTCCCCAAATATTCCATGGAGGGGCTATACCGCGGTCTGAAATAGCGGTAACTATCGGTAACCTTGCAGCACTCGCCCAATGCAACATCTCCGTCATATATAGCAATCCTTGACCTGCTGTAGCAGTAAAGGTCCTTGCTCCAGCATAACTAGCTCCCACTAAAAATCCCATTACACTATGTTCACTCTCGACACGAACATATTCCGCATCCATTTCTCCAGCATCTACAAAATCGGAAAGTTTTTCAACAATAACAGTCTGTGGTGTGATTGGATATGCCGATATAACTTGGACTCTGGCATATCTAGCTGCCCAAGCGACAGTTGCATTACCAGAAATTATTCTTATTTCTTGTTTTAAATCGGATTTTACTTTAGTCATATTTTAATCCTCCACTTTTTTTTCACGAACTAGCTCTATTGCCTTTTTTGGGCATTCATAAGCACAAATTCCACATCCTTTACAGTAATCATAATCAATTTCTGTAAATTCATCATCGGTAATATCAATACAGCCTTCTGGACAATAAGCCCAGCATAAATAGCATTTATTACAATTTGATTTATCGATTACTGGACGAAAAGTTCTCCAATCACCTGTCACACCAAGACTGCCTTCACTAGGGACTGCAATTGGAACAGGTGGAAGATCTTTAACTTTGACTTCATCTGGAACTTTCCGCCAAGCTTTAAACGGTTTTCTCTTCTTTACTTCATTTGTCATATTATCATACTCTCTTGCTTTATTTTGAACATTTTAATCTATCATAAGCAAGTTTGACTGCTTTAACATTTAATCCGCCCCATTCTCCTTTCCATTTGGCTCCCAAAGTTTCTACCAAAGGTTCTAATTTAACAAGACCAGTAGCCTTAGCTAGAGCTCCTAACATAGGTGAATTTACAACACTTTGTCCTGCAATTTCTAAATTCAGTTCAATAGAAATTCCTGTGGCGTCTACGGTACAAACTTTTAATTCATTATTTTTTAAAGTTTTTTGGATATCTTGTGGAGATTTTGTAGAATTTAGAATTAGTGTTCCATCATCTTTAAGACCATCTAATACCACCTGACTATATTTTATGAATAAACTGGGATCTAGCACTACAACGATATCTGGGTTATATATTTGGCTGTGAATGCGTATTGGTACTTCTGCGATTCGGGCGAACACTCTAATAGGAGAGCCTCTACGTTCTGCTCCTATTAATGGTATAGACTGAACTCCTGCATAACCATGCTTATAAGCAGCCTGTATAAATAAGTTTGCAGCAGTCACAGTGCCTTGGCCTCCGCGACCATGCATTCTTATTTCGTAGATTTTCTTTTTTTCCATTACGTTCAACTTCTATACAAAAATATAAAATTTTTATAAAAATCTCACGCCTTTAAGTTATTTTATAACTTAAAGGCACTTATATTAAAACGATAATAATAAGGACGACGAGAAGGAGAACTAGATTTATGTTTGAAAATGAATTTTTTATTTCTACAATCAAATTATCGTCATTCAACTTGGAATATTCTCCTATCTGTCATTCATCAACTTAAAAGTAATTATAACATAGTTTTAATAAAAATATTTAAAACTTTCTGTTAAATTTCAAAATTTTGTAAAAATAAATAATCTTATTTATGTTAAAAAAGATGAGATTTAAATAAGAATAAAAGTAAATTCTTCGTCTCCGCCTATAAAATCTGATTTTCTAGCCCACAAAATAATTAAATTATTTATTATTTCAAAACTCATGCTGGTTTTAATTTTTATTTTTGTTCCTTCTGGGAAATGCCATATACAGTGGCAGTCATATTCAAGTTTTTCTTTAGGAGTCCAGGTTCTATAAATATTTTTGCTATTTCTGTCAGTTTTAAATTCTCCTTTAAAATCAATTAACCAAGTAATATAAGGTAAATTCTGGGAACCTCGATGACCAATATCAACGTGGACCACCTTTGGCACTACCTTTTTATTATTGATATAATTTTTTTCTTCTCCGAGAAAATTTTCCATATTATTCCACAATTTTTCAATTTCATCATTAAAATCTTTTTGATTTTCTTCATGACAAAGATTTGCATAGAATTCATCTGGGTCATAATAATCGTATTGTAATAGTTGGTGGATTTCGCCATTTCTAGCGACATTAAAATAAGCATAAGCATAAATAGGGGTTACATCTTCATCCGAATTTTTCTGTTTATTATTCATTTTTACTCATCATTTTTTTTACACTTAGTTTATAATAGATCAAAACATTTTTAGTATGAAAAATCTACTTAAAAAAAGTATAAACTACCAATTAAATAGGAAGTTAGTAGGATGAGTCTTGAAAATATAAAAATTGCAGATAGGATAATCTTACTTGGGAAAAAAATTAATATGGATATTGACAAAACTCTATTGGAAGCGTCAAAAAAATACGGTTTGGACTTAACAAAATCCGTTTTAAATTATTCAGGTAGTCTAGTAAAAGAAAAAATTGATGAAATTATAAATGAAGAGGCTGAAAAATTTAAATATATAAGGATATTAGTGGATTTCGGTGTTTGCGAAGCTGAATTCACTACAATTTTAAGTGTTGCTAAAATAATTAAAGATGATCTTGCTACAGAACTTCCAACAGGATCTGATATCTCAAATTTATCAATAACTACTAATGATTCTATGAAATTGATTATAATTCAATTTCCAGCGGCGTGGGGAGTTGAACTTGTGGATGAATATAGAAGGAATTTCATAGAAAGATTGAGACAAAATGATATAGTTAAAACTTAATTATAAAGGTATTTTAACATCTATTTTTAGTGTCCACGATTGAGTGAATATTATTGAAATTTAAAATTAAAGATATTAAAGATTTAAGTAATGAAGATTATGAAAAGGCATGGATTGAAACCCAGAAATTACTCAAAAAAGAAGGAAAATTATTTAAATTAAATAAAAAAGGTAAACCTCACATTTTATATGATACTATTGAAAAAATTAGAAAAATTTTAATTGAGTTGGGTTTTGAAGAAACTGTTTTGCCTATGATAGTAGAAGATTCAACTGTTTATAAAGAATATGGCCCAGAAGCCGCACTGATTTTAGATAGATTATTTTATTTAGCTGGTATAATTCGTCCAGATATTGGAATTTCAAAAAATAAAAAAGAAATGATAAAAAAGATAATTTCAAATTTTCAAAAAATCGATATACTTCAAAATATTTTTAAGGAATTTAAAAAGGGAAAAATTGAAGCAGATGATTTAATTGAAGAGATGGTTTTAAGATTAGAAATTATGCCAGAACAAGCAAGCAAAATAATAGATGAAGTTTTCCCTGAATTTAAAAATCTAACCCCTGTTCCCTCAAATCTAACCTTACGTAGTCATACTACTGCACTTTGGTTTCCTGTATTGGAGGCATTACAAAAGAGTTCTGAACTGCCAATACAACTCTTCCATATCGGACAAAAATTTCGTAGAGAACAACATTTAGATAAAACTCATCTGTATTCTTCATATACTGCTTCAATTGTAATTGAGGCTGCAGATATTTCGTTGGAAGATGGAAAAAGAATTTCTACTGAAATATTTAAAAAACTTGGGTTTGTAGAGGCGAAATTTGAAATAAAAAAAGCTACTTCAAAGTATTACGCTCCACAAATGGAATTTGAAGTATTTATTAAACATAATAATGAATGGTTAGAAATTGGGGATGGCGGTTTTTATAGTCCTGTAAGTTTGGCTAAATTCAATATAGAATATCCCGTTTTTAACTTAGGTTTAGGAATTGAAAGATTGTGCATGATTGAAACAGGGATAACAGATATTCGAGAATTAGTTTATCCTTACTTTTACAAAAAAGCTGCGTTTTCAGACGAGGAAATCGCTGAAAAAATTAGCTTTGCAATTGAGCCTAGAACAAAACAAGGAAAAGAAATAATGAAAGCTATAATTTCAACGGCATTAAAAAATAAAGATAAATCAGCACCGATAGAAATTATTGCCTGGAAAGGGGACATTCAAGGTAAAAACATTGAAATTACTATTTGGGAATTCGATAAAGGTGCAAAATTGTTAGGACCGGCTTCCTTAAATGAGATATTTGTTAGAGAAGGTTCAATCCTTGGAATTTTACCAGAAAAAAATACTAAGGGTGGAGTTTCTACAAAAATTAGATATTTAGATTCCTTAGCGGCTCATGCTTCGAGGAAAATAGAGGAATTAATTAATTCAGAAAAAAATGAAATTAAATTAAGATATCGTATCTCAAAACTAGCTTCAGATATTAATATAAATATTCCACAAGACGTTCGCTATTTCATCACTTCAAAAAATAAGAAAATCGACCTTCGCGGACCAATTTTTATTGGGATAACAGGTAAGATTGTTTAATCTTATCTAAATTTTAGGAAGTGAATTCTGTTTTAATTACGGGGAAGCTTAATACCAATTATGAATTTACTCAAAATATCACCTCAAATATTTCAATTCTAAAGTTAAAAGAAAAAAAAATCGCTGAAATTGACCTTACAGTTCTTCAAAATTGTAAAAATCTTAGAGGTCTTTTTTTATCGGATAATAAACTAAAGGAATTAAATCTTGAACCACTCCAAAAATGTCCAAAATTTTCGGATCTTGATTTATCTAATAATATTCTTAATTCTATAAATCTCAAACCGCTAAAAAAATGTAAAAATCTCAAATCAATCTTTTTAGATCATAATTTTTTGACTGATGTTAATCTTAAACCACTTCAAAATTGCACAAAACTTATCGATATCACGCTATCTTATAATAAATTTACAGAAGTGGATTTAAGCTCATTAAAAAATTGTAAAAACCTTGAAACAATCAATTTACAAGATAATGAATTAAAAAAAATTGATTTATCACCTTTTAATAACTTTCCAAAGCTTAGTTCAATCATATTACCAACAAATCAATTGAAAGAACTTAAATTGTATAATTTTCCCAGCCTTCAAGAGTTAGATTTGAGAAACAATAGATTACAAGATTTGGATATTATTCCACTGAAAAACTCCCTTAAATTATTAAGGGTAAATTTAAACTCTAACCATTTGACTTCCTTTGATTTTCAACCTCTTCAAAATTGTACTAGTCTTGAATTTATTTATTTAATTGATAATAAAATTAAGGAATTAAATTTGATTTCACTTCCAAATCTTAGAAGTCTAAGTTTAGGAATCAACTCATTAAAAAAGTTAGATTTAACTCCCTTAAAAAATTCTAAAAAATTATCTTCTATTATTCTGAATAAAAACCAACTACAAGATATAAAATTAGTTGAAGTACCTAATCTTGAAACACTTAATCTAAAGGAAAATGAATTAAATTCAATAGATCTAACTCCTATTCAAGGTTGTTCGAAATTAAACCAAATAGATTTGTCTTTCAATAAATTGAAAGAAATAAATCTATCCCCATTAAAAAAATGTAATAACTTTCAATACCTCAATTTGAATGACAATCCCTTGGAAAAATTAAATTTAATTCCACTTATGTATTGTTCTCAATTAAGGATTTTTAATTTATTTAGAACCTCTTTAAGCTCTTTGAATTTAACTCCACTGAAGCATACCGCCATCCAATTTCTAGATTTAAGTGAATGTAAGTTAAAGAGCGTAATCCTAAGTCCAATGAAAAATCTAAATAGTCTTGATTTAAGAATTAATCAAATTTCTTCTTTAGATCTGTCTCCTCTCAAGCAAAGTACTAAATTAAACACTCTATATTTATTTTCAAATCAATTAAAATCTTTAGATCTGTCTCCTCTCCATTTTTGTACAGAATTACGAGACCTTAGATTGATAGATAATCCAATAATATCTTTGGATATTACCCCCCTTCTCGATTTTAAAAAATTAATGTATTTCGTAATTAATGATGATGTCAAACTTCAAATCCAAAAATCTAAAAGAAAGAAAAAAATCAGTTCTAAAGTAATTAAGAGTTTAATTAAAAAACAATCTATTGAATGGATTTAATAAGGATAGGAATTAAATTGGCAAAGAATAATTAGTTCTAATATAGTTATAATTATAGAGGATAACCAAAATGCCGAAAAAAGTTGAGAAAAAAAAACGAAGTTCTGAATGGCATCGGTTCATGTATGAGTTTTTTGAACGATCAGCTTATGAACAATGGCATGACGGGGTAAATCCTAACGTTGTTCTCGATTTAGTAGGAGAAGAGCGCGAAGAAGCAGAAAACATGTTAATTGAAAGTGTACAGAAAGGTGGAATGTGGCCTACAGATGGTCTAGCAGCGTTAAAATCTAAAAAAGCATTACCCATATTGAAAAAAAAATTAAATAATGCCCCTCCACCAACAAACGTTCGGATTGCTGAAGCAATTGAAGAGATCGAGGGATCTGGAGAATATGTTTCAGTAATAATTGATGAGCTTCTTACAGGTGGCTCTCCTTACGATCGATTAGAAGCTGCTATGGTGCTAAGAAAATTTCCTACGCAAGAAGCAATTATTGCACTCTTTAAAGGGGTTTTGGATCCCGATTATCTAGTTCGAAATCACTCATCTGAGAGCCTCCTTGCAATTCATGGTTTTGAACCCGAAATTTCCAAACATCGAGAGATATTTAAGCTTATTTGCGCTGATGAAGAACGCTCTGGAGGACAAAATCTAGTTGAGTTATATGAAAAAGCAGCAGAAATGTTGAAAAAATTATTCAAGAATAAAAAACGAACAAAAAAAAGTACTTGATTGCGATATTCTTAATCATCAATACAAAGATTCAAGAGAAAAAATAAATTGAATGAAAAAATCAGTTATTTTTTATCATATTTACAAAAATATAGTGGTAATGAAGAGAAACTCAGAGAATTTCAAATTAAAGATGCCAAAAAGATAGTTTTACGAGATGGATTTTCTTATCCGCCATCGACTATTGCAGGAATTGATGCTGCTTATATTAATAATACGGCTTATACCGCTTGTGTTACTTTAAATTTTAAAAATTTAAAAATATTAGAGGAAAAAGTGATAACAACAGAATTAAAATTCCACTATAAACCTGGTTTTTTCATTTTTAGAGAAGGCCCTCCAACATTGGATATTCTTTTAAAATTAAAAATCGTCCCAGATGTCATTTTAATTAATTCACATGGGATTAGTCACCCTTTAGGGATTGGAGCTGCATCTCATATTGGAATTTTAATTCAAAAATCGACAATAGGAGTTGCTCAGAATATATTGTGCGGAAATGTTGAACTTCCAAAGAAAAAAGGAAATTGTTCTCCTATAAATTATAAAAATAAAATTGTAGGTTATGCATTTCTATCGCAAATAAATTCAAAACCTATTTTTATCTCTCCAGGACATCTTATTTCCTTAGAAACCTCAATAAAAATTATAAAAAATACAATAAAAGCCCATAAATTACCAGAACCAATAAGATTAGCTCATCAATTAGCAAATTTAAGTAAATCCCAACAATTAATTTAATAAATTTATTTTTAATGTTATTATAAAAAGAAAAATTAGATTGAAGATGGACTATCTTGAGTAGTGAGCTTTGGTTTTCTCTATTTATTTTAGCGAAATTGGGTGCGATATATAAAAAAATTGAGATTTCATCCACTAAATTTGCTAAAGAGATATCTGCTAGTCAACAAACTGCTTCAAGGCGAATAATTGAACTTGAAAAACTTGGTTGGATCTCTCGCGAACCACATGGAACCGGACATTACCTTCAAATTTCAAAAAAAGGTCAAGATCAGCTTAAAGATGTCTATTATGTTCTGAGTAAGTTTTTTGAACCAGAACTAAAATCCATAGAAATTGAAGGAGAATTGTTTACAGGAATGGAAGAGGGAGGATATTATGTAAGTCGTGAAGGCTATAAAAAACAATTTCTAGAAAAATTGGGTTTTAAAGATATATATCCTGGAACTTTAAACTTAAAATTGACAAAAGAAGAAGATATAAAAAACCGGAAGATTCTTTTAGATAGAAAAGATTTAGGGATTGCTATTAAGGGATTTAAAAATAAAGATCGGACATATGGGGATGTAATTTGTTATAAATGTAAAGTTAATGAAAAAATTGATGGTGCACTATTGGCAATCGAAAGAACTCATCATGAAGAAACTGTAATCGAAATAATAGCACCGGTATATCTCAGAGATGCTCTAAATATTAAGGACGGAGACAACGTCAAGATTAAAGTATTTTTAAATACCATTTAGGAATAAAATCTTAGTAACCTTTGTATCCTTTCTTCTAATTTATCCAAAATTTTTGAAGAACTATTTAATCCTGGTGTCCCATATTTTTTTAATCTATAAATTTTAATATTTTTTAGACCACGTTTTTCTAATTCTTTTTTTAAGTATTCACTATCAATTTTTTGATCATACCCAAGAGCGATAATATCAGGTTTGCATTTTTCCACTATCTTTAAATGATCTGGACCTTTTGAACCAAGGTATACAGCATCAACAACTTTTAACGATTCTATTAAAGCTAATCGTTCTTCTTCTGGAAAAATTGGATTATGCCCTTTCTCTTTTATAACTGTAGAATCTCTAGCAATTACAACTATTAATTCTACATTATTCCCCCCTAAGGCTCTTGCTTGTTCTAATAGTTTAACATGCCCATAATGAAGAATGTCAAAAGTTCCGAATGCCATTACTTTCGTTTTTTTTAAGGGCATCGATTTTCAGTCTCAAAGGATCTAATTTATTTACATTTTAGTATTGAACATTTTAATTTGTTAGCTAATTTTAATTTTTAAAATTGAATTAAAAAGATTATTTACTAAAAGCTCAATCAATTAGAGCAATTTCGTAAATCTTTTTAAATGTAAATTAATTTATTTTTCTTAAGCAAATTTGTTGCTTATCAATTAAAAATTAACTTAATTGAGTTGGGCTCGTAGCTCAGTTTGGTAGAGCACCGGGCTCTTAACCCGATGGTCGCGGGTTCAAAAAACTCTCATTAATTGAGGTTTGGACTAACCCCGTCGAGCCCGCCATTCCCCTTTTTGCCCTAGTGGCTTAGTGGTATAGCAACATAGTATCTAAAGTACTAGATTCTATGTTAAAGCCTCGTAAGCTGTAGGTCGAGGGTTCAAAATCAACTGAGAAAACCATTTGATGAAAATCCCTCCTAGGGCTCCTTTCATGAAGAAACCAGGATAAGCCAAATATGTTTTCAAAAAATAATAAAAATAGTAAATAGGTGTGAAAATTTATTAAAAATATAACTTCAAAACAAATTAAAAAAATAAAATAATCGAATATTAAATAATTGAGAAAGTAAAAAATTACAGCAGAGGTGTCCGAGTCTGGTCAAAGAAATAGCATTCAGAATGCTGATTAATTTAACTAAAGGAGCAGGACTGAGGCTCCTGTGGCGAAGGCCTGCGTGGGTTCGAAGCCCATCCTCTGCACCATTTCAAAAAACTAACTTATTTATAATGATTTAAATGCAAGATATTATTAAAAACACTAAAAATATAATGAAAAAGCGAGGCTACAAGGTAAAAGAGCAAGAAAAGATTGAGAAAAATAAAATTTTCTTAATATGCGAAAAGGTAGTAGGGAAGACTACAGAATCTGCTCAAGTACTCATTTTAGGAGAAGTTGAGACACTCGGAGTCGCAATGGTAAGGGATATCGTCAAAGAAATGAATAAGAAAAAGATTAAAAATAAATTAATAGTTGGTTCCGGTAAGGTCACAAGAAGTGCAAAAAATGAAATGATCGCAAATAAAATTGATTTTATTTCAACGCAATTAGTCTTAATGAACATCCTAGAGCATGAATTTGTTCCAAAACATGAAATAATCCCAAATGAAGAGGCTCAAAAAGTATTAGAGGAGTATAGGATCACTCAAGATTTACTGCCTCGGATATATGATACTGATCCAGTCGCAAAGATAATTGGAGCTAAACCAGGAAATTTTGTGAAGATAACTCGTAAGAGCCTTACTGCTGGCGAGAGTATAATTTATAGGCTTTGCGTAAAAGGTGAAGAATGAAATATTATAATTAATTTTTCCCTTATTTTATCTTTTAGCAATTTAATCTAAATTTCTTTTGCATACTTGTTTGCAAGTTTACAAGTTCTTATTACAATATCCACTAGTTTTTCACTATTAAATAATATTTCTTCTTCATTTGTGTCAAAAAATAATTTGTAGCATTCAAAAACTTTATTTTTTTCATTCCATCGAATACTTAATTTAAATTCCCTCTTTTTTTCGCCCCAAATCCCAAAATTTTTTTCTTTTCCATTATGTAAATCTAGTACATCAATTTTCATTTTCCTATAAATTTTAATTTTAATCCGAAGTATATTATTGATAATATGGGGTATTAAAAATTGTAAATTTGGATGTTCAAAAATGAAGGTTTTATTAATATACCCACCTTATTTTTTAGAGAAAGGTTTGGGAGCTATGATGAAAGCTCCACCTCTTGCATTATTACAGTTAGCAGCAATGATTCCGAACCATGAGGTTGAAATCCTAGATTTAAATGTTATTCCTAGTATAGATTTTGATATTATTGAGGAAAAGATTTCTAAATTTGATATGGTGGGTATAACTTGTATGTCAAATATGCTTAATAGCGCACTAAAACTCTGTGAATTAGCCAAACGCCATGATGTTACTACAGTTCTTGGTGGATTTCACCCTACACTAAAACCAGATGTTATTGAATATCCTAATATTGATTATACTGTTAGAGGAGAAGGTGAGTACACATTTAAAGAATTAGTAGATGGTCTGAATCCATCAGAGATTCTGGGATTAAGTTACAAAAAAAATGGAGAATTTCATCATAATAAACCAAGACCATTTATTACAAATTTAGATGAATTGCCTTATCCAAGGAAGGATTTGGTGGATTATAAGCCATACATAACTTTTGGTCTACCTGGTGACATTGTTGAAACTTCTCGTGGATGTCCGTTTGACTGCCATTTTTGTTGCGTTTCAAAATTTTATGGTCGAACGTATCGCAAAAAATCCCCTCTCCGAGTAATAAAAGAATTGGAATTAGTTCCAAAAACACAATTTCAAGTCTTTTTTACAGATGATAACTTTATGCTTGATCATAAACGAGTAGAGGAAATTTGCTATTTAATTCGAGAACATAAACTTCATAGGAGATTTATGTTTTCTTGCCAAGCGCGTGTCGATGATACTGCAAAAAACCCAGAATTAGTCAATAAGATGGCCGAAAGTAAATTCTTTGTTTTTTTTATTGGATTTGAAAGTCTCAAGCAGGAGAGCCTTGATATAATAAAAAAGCAAGTGAGCTTAACCTTGTATAAAAAAGCAATAAAAAATTGCCATGATAATAAAATTCTAGTATTTGGCTCATTCATTATTGGGAATATTGGGGAAACAAGAGAAGATATTCTAAAAATGCCCAAATTAGTTAAGGAATTAAAAGTTGCCATAGCAATAGCAATCCCACTCACACCATTACCTGGAACAAGATTAATGGAACAAGCTGTGGCGAATGGATGGATTGCTAAAGATTTTGACTGGACTAATTTTGATTATAGTAGGCCTATAATGAGGACACCAGATTTGACAATCGAAGAAATAACGGAATTAAAAGATCATTTTTTTAAATCATTTTACAAAGTGGATTTACTCGATGGTATGTTTAAAAAATTAAATATAAAACCTCTAGACCACTAAATTTGAAAAAATTACCTTGAGTTTATTAAAAAATGTTGAAATTTTGTTTTTAAAAATTATTTGGTAAGGGGGTTCCAAGTTTCCAGTAATAATCAAAAACATCTGTTAGCCACTTAATCCCCCGTTCATGTGTTATCATCCATCCATGATTAATGTCTATTTGTCCCTTTCTATTGAAAAAAATCCCTCCAATACAATGGATTGAAATAAGGTGCAAGGGAAATGCATTTAAGATGCGAAAATCATTTAAGGAGACAAGATAGGGAAATTCTTTAATGAATTCTTTGGGTTTAATCTCCCCTCTTTCAAAATTTTTCAAGGAACTAATGAGCTTGTAATTAAATTTATGTGGTGAAGGTTTTATGGTAGTTCCAATTTGTTTTCCAGCAATTGGATAGAAATCCAAATCGAAGTCTCCCATTATTTTCATATTAAGCGAGATTAGTCTCTCAGGATTGTCCTGAAAATACTTCATTATTTCAATAATAAAAGTTGAAGTATCGATAATGCGAACTGGTTCTAATTCAGGCAATCTGGCGAGGAATTGAAATGGAAGATCATGGAGCTCAACTTCAGAGAGAAAGTCAAAGGAGTTTGCGATCAATTGAAGCGGGAGAAGAAATTTTTTAACAGTCTTCCAAATAGGACTTATTGAAAAAAACTTTTCCCCTTTGACTAATTTATTTTTTATTAAATTATCGAGATGGTCCTTCACTGTTGGTGGGGGAATATTTAATTTTGACGCGATACTTGATAAGCGCAAATCTTCTCCGGACTCCTCGAGTAATTTGAGGATCTGAAGTCGTTTTTGAGACGCAATAGTTTTTAAAAATTTCACATTTTTAAAATCCATGAAACTATTATGTTTAAAGATAGTTTATTAAGATTTCGGCTTTTTCCGAAAAATAATTGTATACATTATTTTACCTTATAAACCGAAATTTCTGGAAAAACCTTTTAAATTAAGGTATTAGAGGCACCCATTAATAGAAAGAATTAAATATATGAATTCTTACTACTATAATTATATCATATTTAATATTTAAATAATTTGGGAGACTTTTATTCGAATAATTTATTTATGAGATGATTGTTTTGGCTAAAAGAAAAGAAAAATTTGTTAAAGAAACAGAATATAATTTATCTAAATTCGCAGAAATAGTTGGTTCAGAAAATAGTCTGGATGACTCCGTAACTTTAGAAAAATATTCCAGTGATCTCAGTTTTACTCCAGCTGTAACACCTGATCTCGTGGTAAAGCCTCAAAACGCCGAGCAAGTTCAGCGAATAATACAGTTTGCAAATCTAGAAAAAATTCCTTTAATACCTTGCTCTTCTCGTCCACCCAGGTTTAGAGGTGATACAATTCCTACTAAAGGAGGGGTAATAGTCGATCTAAGCGAAATGAAGCAAATTATACGTTTGGACAAGCGGAACAAGGTTGCGTTGATCGAGCCTGGTGTGACTTTCGGCGAACTCCGAGCGGAAGCTGAAAAACAAGGATTAAAAGTTCTCTTGCCCTTCCTCCCGAGATCGACCAAATCGATAATTGGGAGCTATCTTGAAAGAGAACCGATCCTCATTCCAAAATACCATTGGGATATGACTGATCCACTGCTATGCACCGAAGTCGTCTTTGGTTCTGGCGATTTATTTAGGACTGGGTCAGCAGCCGGACCAGGTACACTGGAGGAACAGTGGGCTACGGGTCAGGCGCAGAAAAACCCTATGGGACCCGCTCAAACCGATTTCGTTAGGATCATTCAAGGCGCACAAGGAACGATGGGCATAGTAACTTGGGCATCCGTGAAATTAGAATTGTTGCCAAAAATCCAAAAAACGTTTTTTGTATGTGACCAAACTCTAGATAAGCTAATCGATTTCACCTACAAAATATTGAGACCAAAACTACCCGATGAGTGTTTAATACTAAACAATTTTAACTTGGCATCGATTCTCAAAGAAAAAAGTGATGAAATAAAAAAGCTCGCCTCGGAGCTACCCCTATGGATCCTCTTCTACTCCATAGCAGGGTACGAGTATCTCCCAGAAAAAAGGGTTGAGTATATAGAGAAGGATATTGAGGACATAGCTAACCAACTTGGTGTTCAACCTACAATAAGTGTTTCTGGGATTACTGCAGAAAAAGTATTAGAAATACTCAGCAAACCTTCAGAAGAACCCTATTGGAAACTCAGGCATAAAGGCCGTTGTGTGGACCTTTTCTTTTTAACGACCCTCGACAAAGTGCAGGGATTCAATAAAATCATACGAGATGAAGCTGAGAAGTATAAATATCCTCAAGAGGAGATAGGGTTTTACATCCAGCCCATCCAACATGGAAGGAGTTGCAACTGCGAGTTTAATTTCTTCTACGATCCAGGTGACTCGAAAGAAATTGAGAAGATCAAGGACTTGTACATTCGCGCAGCTGAAGCAGTGTTGAAGAATGGGGCATTCTTTTCAAGACCATACGACCAACTGACTACAATGGTTTACGATAAGTGTGAAGATAATGTCGTCACGACTTTGAAGAAAGTCAAACAAATGCTAGACCCTAATGGGATAATGAATCCAGGGAGGCTTTGCTTCTAGGTGATACTATGTTGAAAGATTACGAAGCTGATATTCTCGGTTGCTCCAGATGTTCGCTATGCAAATTAGTGGCACTCAGCCAAATAAAGAGCTGGAGGTTCGCCCAGGTCTGCCCTGCCATAGGAAAATACAATTTCCACGCATATTCTGGAGGAGGAAAGATGATCATGGGTCTTTCTTTGCTCCAAGAACGGAGTTCTTGGACCGATGAAGCCGTGAAAGTCGTTTACAGATGCACTTTATGCGGAGCTTGCGATACTATGTGTAAAGTATACAGAGATGACATCGATGTGATCGATACTATCGAACAGCTAAGGATTAAATGTGTTGAGGATGGGAAAGGTCCCATGCCCGAACACAAGAAGTTTGCGGAGAGCATCGAAAAGAATTTTAATCCTTACAACGAGCCCCACGAAGATAGATTCAAGTGGATTCCAAAAGGAGTGAAAATTGCCAAGAAAGCGGATGTTGCTTATTGGGTGGGCTGTACTTCGGCTTATCGCGAAAGAGAGATCGCACAAGCAACTGCAAAAATCCTAGCAGCCTCGAAAACAGATTTCATGATTCTTGGTCCAGATGAGTGGTGTTGTGGAAGCCCGTTACTCCGAACTGGTCAGGTCAAATTGGCTAGAAAGGTGATGGAACATAACATGAAAGTGCTCAACGATCTGGGTGTAAAGGAAGTTATAACGAGTTGTGCTGGTTGTTACGACGTCTTGAAAGTAGATTATCCAAAGTACGGGTTTGAAAAAAACTTCGAACTCAAACATAGCTCGGAGTATACAAATCAATTGATACAAGAAGGTAAGCTCGAACTCAAGAAAGTACCCATGAAGGTGACTTATCACGATCCTTGCCATCTTGGCAGAAGAGCTGATCCCTGGGTTGGTGAGTGGAAAGGGAACAAGCTCTTAAGGCCCGAAGCCTACATAAGGCGTGGGAGGAAAGGGCTCTATGAACCTCCAAGAGAAATTTTAAGTAACATCCCTGGTGTCGAACTCGTTGAAATGGAGCGTATCAAAGAATATGCTTGGTGTTGTGGCTCTGGGGGAGGTGTTAAGTCTGCTTTTAAGGATTTTGCTATCTGGGCGGCTAAAGAACGAATCGAGGAAGCAAAAGCTACAGAAGCCCAATACATTGTCACCACATGTCCATTTTGCGTGAGGAACTTAGGTGATGCCGTGAAGGAAATGGGAGATGAAACGAAGGTTACGGACCTCACGATATTATTACTGAAGGCGATTGGTGATTAAATGCTTATGGAAGCTTATAAAGAATTGGAGGACGTGGTCGGTCCTGAAAACATATCGCATGATCCGGCGATATTGGATGGGTACGCTTTTCAACCGGTAGAAAACAGATCGCCTCCATGGGCATTTAGACCTGAATTTGTTGTTTTACCTGCGAATACCGAAGAGGTTCAAAAGATAGTGAAACTTTGCAATAAATACAAGATAAAATTCAAAGCGTTAAGCGCGGCAGGTTGGGGGGCTTGGAGTGCCCCTGGATCTGAAGGTGTGGGTATGGTAGATCTAAGGAGGATGAATAGGATTCTTGAAATAGACGAGAGAAACATGTATGCAGTAATAGAGCCCAATGTTAACTGGGCTCAGCTTCAAGCGGAGATTATGAAAAAAGGCATGAACTGCAACATAATAGGGGCTGGATCCCATGCTTCTCCACTTGTGAGCTGCACATCGGCTTGGGGTATGGGTTGGAACAGCTTGTACCACGGCTACAACGGTCGCAACGTTTTAGGTGTTGAGTGGGTATTGCCAACTGGAGAGATCTTGAGGCTGGGTTCGTTAGGTACAGGTGCTGGATGGTTCTGCGGAGATGGTCCCGGCCCTAGCTTGAGGGGATTGATGAGGGGATTCGTTGGAGCTTTGGGAGGCCTCGGTATCTTTACCAAGTGTGCCATCAAGCTTTATAATTGGCCTGGTCCCAGGGAACCCCATCGAGAATGGAAGTTAGATGGTATTTTGCGGGATTTAAAAGGAGAAGTTCCAAAGAATTTCAAATCTTACTTGTTGGTTTTACCGAACCTCGAGAAATACATCGATGTTGGATATAAAATAGTAAATGCTGAGATCGGGTTTTCTCTAATCAAAAACGCTATTGGACTATTGTTAGCTACCATGATGCCGAATATCTTCAGGAAATTACCCGAATTCCCCGTCATCCGAGAGAGATTGAAACAGTTCCAACACCAGCTCCAGTTCATCCTAGCGGCGAACTCCGAGCGAGAGTTGGAGTATCAGTATAAAGTCCTTAAGAAGATTATGAAGGAGACTAGAGGATTGTTACTGGATCTGGGCGAAAGCAGCAGTCGCAATCTATTCTCATTTTTGGAAGATTTTATGAAGGCGACTGGAGACTCCACCTTAGACGAGTCTGAGATGGCTATCCAGACCGATACGATTGCAAGTACACTCTGGGGCTTTGTTAGGGTGATCTATCCCCCCCTCGCATTCAGGGTTGGAGGAGGTGCTCGTTTCGTTTTAGGAGGGGAAGATGTATGGGATCATACGGTGTTACAAGGAAAAATGACTACGGAAATAAAAGAAGAATTTATAAAAAAAGGCTTATTGTTAGACGATCTGGCTGATAACGTCTGGGGATTGCTATACGAGAGCGATAGCTTAATCGGCCATCAAGAGCAAATTATCTTATTTAACCAACGCGACCCAAAACAAGTTGAAGGTGCAAACGAATTTGAAAAAATTGCCATTGAGGAAGCTCTAGAGCAAAATATCCAAATTGGGAATAGAATTACAATGGATCCAGGTACCAATGAAATCATAGGTCCGAGATATTGTGATTATCATCTCTGGCAGCGCAAAATAAAGAAATTTTTTGATCCAAATCTTTGCTCAGATTCATCTTGGTACATATCGGTCGAAACTGAGGAGGAAGACAAATGATAGTGAAGGATGCCTACAAGGAAATAGAAGCCGTTGTAGGGTCTGATAACGTATCTGAAGATCCCGCGATACTAGATGGATACGCTTTTCAAACATTCGTCAATCCCGATCCCCCATGGGCTCCACGACCTGATGTAGTTGCGCTTCCAGGGAGTACAAATGAGGTTCAAGCTATAGTGAGAATTTGCAACAAATATAAGATAAGATTTAAGGCCCACAGCACGGGATGGGGAGTATACAGTTCCCCTATGATGGAGAATATGATACTTCTAGACCTAAGAAGGATGAACAGAATTCTCGAAATAGATGAAAAAAACATGTATGCTGTGATCGAACCTTATGTCACAGGCGCTCAACTCCAAGCTGAAGTGATGAAAAGGGGGTTGAATCTTCAAATCATCGGTGCGGGTTCAGGTACATCGCCACTTGCCAGTATCACGAGTGTTGCGGGGATGGGATGGACTAGTATTTATACTAGCTACAACGGTCGCAACGCTTTAGGTGTTGAGTGGGTATTGCCAACCGGAGATATCTTAAGGCTGGGTTCGTTGGGCACAGGTGTTGGATGGTTCTGTGGAGATGGTCCCGGTCCTAGCTTGAGGGGGATAATGAGGGGGTGGATGGGGGCGTATGGGGCCTTAGGAGTCTTTACAAAGTGTGCCATAAAGCTTTATAACTGGCCTGGCCCTAGGGAGCCCCAACGAGAATTGAAGCTAGATGGTTTATTGATGGATTTGAATGGAGAACTTCCAAAGAATATCAAATTCTACATGTGCACTTTCCCGAACCTCGAGAAATATGGTGAGGCGATGTATAAAATTGGAAAAGCGGAGATAGGGTATATGCACTGTAAGAACGCTATGGGCACAATGTTCGCTTCCTTTATGCAGAGAGCCTTCGGGAAGAATGAACCTGTACCACCCGCCATCCGCAAGACTTTGAAACAGTTCCAACACCAGTTCCAGTTTGGTATAGCGGCGAACTCCAAGCGAGAGTTGAAATATCAGGATAAAGTCCTTAGGAAGATCATGAAGGAGACTAAAGGGATAGCTATACCTTTGGGCGAAGTCGCTATGGATTCGCTCATGGGTAATCTTATAGGATCAGAGATGAAGACAAAGATCCTTCCAGATATAGAAGATTTACCGCCCGCTGGGAATGGGATGTGGTGGGGTATGATCAGGGTAACTTTCCCTCCAATCGTATTTAAACCAGGGGGTGGTTTTACTATGACTTTTGGATGTGACGAAACGATAGATATTGGGCTGCGCCAAGCAAAAATCGGAGCCGAGATTAAAGAGAAGTATATTGAAAAGGGTATATTTATAGATGATTTGGCTGATAACATATGGGGCGGACTCTATGAGACGGGTCTTCTCCTTCACCATGAGGAGCTCGCACTTTATGATACACGCGATCCCGAACAATTAGAGGGCGTAATAGATTTCTACGAAGAATGTGTGAAAGAGAGCGTTGAAAAACCTCTCGGGTTAGGTTTTGGGCTTTTTGAGGTTCCAGGGTCAGCCGATAGATTCGGCCCTAAAGCAAGCAACTACCATTTATGGCAAAAGAAGATCAAAAATATGCTTGATCCGAATGACGTTGGAGATTCTTCTTTGTATACTTAGTGTGTCTCTAATTCACATAGTTTAACGTTGGTAAAAAGCATTACTTAAATTAGAAAAAATAAAAAGGGGAGTTATTCGACGTGGACTATGAAAAGATCGACATCTCTGGGAGGCTTTGGGGCTTTTTCAATAAAAAAAAGGTAAGATAGATTACTCTTCGTGGACCCTAAATAAGTCAACGTCTCCAGGGGCTTTCGGGGCTTTCTCCGCTAATAATCTGACAAACTCCCTTGTGGAACGTTCTATATCACGGGATTGTGTTATATATCTGCCCACGATTATTATATCTGCTCCGCTTTGAAGTGCTTCAGGTGCAGTTTCTGGGCGAATACCACCTGCAACAGCAATAAGCATTCTCTCTTTCGGAAATTCTTGTTTAATCATTGCCACCATTTCAGCACGGTTCGTAATCTTGTCTGTACCACTTCCTTCCCCAGCCTCAGTATCTATAGCCTTGTGTAATATTACTACATCAGGCAATTCTTTCAAAGACTTCAATTTACCTATCGGATCGGGGACGTTCATCATGTCTACAATTGCATAAATGCCAACACGTTTTGCTTCG
Source organism: Candidatus Helarchaeota archaeon (assembly GCA_013375355.1). The sequence continues at coordinate 9,350 of JABXJV010000186.1, read as the reverse complement.
TAAATAAACTTATCCAAAGATTCCTTATTAGCAAGTGCGGATCCGACTACTCCGTCTGCAGTTTCTTCATAAGCCATGTCAACTTCGACCTTACCAACGTCAAGAGTTTTTAAATCGGCGATAAAGAATATATCTTTAGCTCCATCCACTTGACGTAACTCGTTAATAATAGATACACCATATCTTTTAATCAGCGGCGTTCCTGCTTCCAATATAATCCTGTCACTCTTTGCCATCTCTTGTATTACACGCTTAGCCATCTTAATTGAGGGGTTATCAATAGCAATTTGTAAATATGGAGGCCTCCAAAGCCGAGGAACCTTGAAACCCATTATGGGATGTCGAGCACGGTCCTTATCATAAATTATCTTCTTTAAATCGGGATATCGTGTCAATGCCCGCTTTAGTGCAAGTTTAGTTGCCCCATAATTATAATGGTAAATTTTTCGCATATCTTTCGCTTGTGGGGAAATAAAGACACTAACGACGATTACCCACTCATCTAATTTATCAGAAGGTACAACCCCTTCTTCTACTGCATCCGCAATGGCTTTTGCCACACTAGCTTGAGCAGGACCAAAAATTTTAGATATATCTTCTCCAGATTTAACTGTAACCTTCGGAATTATTGCAGTGAATGGTTTAGGCGGAAGATTAGGTCGAATGACTGCAAGGAGTGGAGTATGACCCATAGAAAGCTGAGATAAGGCATTAGCAAATGCTATACCAACAGGTCCACTTTTATCACCTATCATCAAGTCAATGTGTGCAACTTCTGCTCCAGCGCCTAATAATGCTTCTCCTATTTCAAATACTTGTTTGGTTACCAACTTAAATACCTCATTATCTGATTAATTCTTCTCCTTTTTTAGTTAACACATATAATCCTTTTACATCTTTTTCTATTTTCTTGATAAATTCTTTTTTTAACAAATTGTTTAGTATCCTATTAAGCCAAGATTTTGAAATCCCTGGAAGGCTATTTTCGATCAATTTTGGGCTAACAACTTGATATTTCTCTATTATTCTCAAAATTTTATACTCATTAAATAATCCTTTATAGCGAAGTATTCTTTCAAGTTCATTAGTTTGAGAAATTGCTAAAGAAATAAAACGTTCAACTAATTTATTTGTGTTTAATCTATAGACATATGACTCCATCAATAAAGGGTTTGTCGTAATTCCAATTTCTATAACTTCATTTTCTCTTAATATTTCTAAATTATCATCGTTTATTTCTACGTTTTTGTTTAATATTTCTAAAATTACCAAATCATTCACTTAATTTGTTAATCAAGAATTTATTCACATTGTAACTAAATTTTTATTATTTATAAATATTTCGTATAATAGATAATTGGTATCGCGCGCGGGACTACGATTTATCATTTTTGTGAATATATTGAATTTTTGAATGTTAAATAAAAATCCCTTAATTTTATATTTCGATATAAATTAAATGTATTGTATAGGAGGATTTTTAAATAGTAAAATCTTAATATATATCAACAATAATGAAATATTTTGAATAAATAGGATTTAAACATAATATGAAGTGGTTAATATTAGATACGTTAAAAATACAATTAAAATTTTTAATTATTTAAAAGGAAAATCTGCAAAAAGCCTAGCAAGAATTTCTAAATCTATAAATTTAGGTATGGAAGAAGTAAAAAAAGTTTTATCAGAATTAATTGATGCCAATATAGTGTCTAAAGTAAAAGATTGGAAAAAAAATACGTATAATTATTATTTAACTAGAGTTAAATACCCTTTGACCATTGATGAAGTATTTCATGAATATATTAAGAGGATTCGGGGTTATAGAGAAAATTTGGATAATTATATTATTAAATTAGATAAATATATTAAAGAAAAAGGATTTTCTAAACTTCCTACTTTAAAACAAATGAAAATTAATGGACAAAAAGAATTTATACGGGATTTTTTTATTTATGGAGGTCGAAAAGTCTTATCTAAAGAAATGAATATTCCACTAGGGGAATCTCCTATTGAATTTGCTAGGAAAAAAGGAGAATTAGGTGAAGACGCCTTATTGCCTTCTTTGATAGAATGGTTTGAAGAAAATGGATATTATGTTGAATCTCAAAAAAAAATGCAAAAAAGAGGAATTATGGACTTAATAATTGGAAGAAAACCTCAAAAGAGACACATTCTAATCGATATTACATCTACTAATTCTAGAAGTCAAATATTTACTCATTTTGAGAAAGGATATCAAGATGAACCAGACCTTGAAGAATTATTAATTGTTGTCATTTCGGATGCTTTTAAAAAAAGAGATTATGAAATAATGAATATTGAGGCAAAAAAAATATTTGATAGTAGGATCCAAATTATTGAGGCACGTGATCTTGAGAATTACCTTGAAAGATTTTCTAAAAAAAATTCATTTAAATTATCAATAAATGTTAAGGAATATCTTCAAGCAATAAGAGAAGTTGATTATCTTTATAATGGGGATAAACTTAATAAAATTAAGGAAAAGTATTCAAAAAATAAATAGATGATAATTTGGATGAATGAATAACAAATAATTTCAAATAGCGAGTCTTATGGGATAATTATTATGAATCCTAAAATTGTAAGCATTGATTTAACCCCTATTCATGTTCCATTTCGAAAGGAAACGAGAGAAGTAATGGAATCTGGTGAAGGTAGTCTTGGAATGGCTATTCCATCCGAAGAGCCTTGGACAGGAGCGGATTTTGTTATCTGTCGAATTACAACTAGCGATGGCAGTATTGGGGTTGCCGATGTACTCCTGTGGCTGCCCGAGGACGGGTTATTACCTGAAAATGTTATCAATTCTGTTGAAAAAGGATTTGGAAAATACTTTTTGGGGGAGAATCCCTTCAATATTAGACGGATACATGACAGATTAGATAGAAATGTAGCTCGAAATGAAATAGAAAAAGGGCTCTTGGAAAATGCGTGCTATGATTTAATGGGAAAAATCATAAATCGACCCGCGTGTGATCTCATGGGTGGAAAAAGTGTCGATAGAATACCACTTGCCGTCTTGGTTCCCCTAACTGATCTCAATACAATGGTAACTTATGCAAAATTTTTCTATAATTCAGGTTACAAGAGCTTTAGATATAAACTAGGAAGTAACATAATTGAGGATGTTGAAATTTCAAAAACCCTTCGTGAAGTATTTGGTCCCAAAGTTCGATTAAGGGTAGATTATAATCAAGCTTATCGTCCCGCTGAAGCGGTCCAAGCCATTAAATCCATTGAACCTTATGATATAGATTACGCTGAACAGCCCGTTAGTAAAAATGATTTTCTTGGAATGGCATATGTTCAAAAAAGAGTAGATACACCCTTGATGGCACATGAAAGTTTCTTTTCCTTAAATGATTTCGCCACATTGGTCGAATTGCGAGCGGTAGGCGTCCTTGGAATAAATTGTGGTCGTCCAGGAGGGATAATAAATTCTTTAAAAGCTATTGATTATGCAGAACAAAGAGGTTTGGGAGTAGTTGTACACGATCAGTCATTAGGGATTTCAGCAGCTATGCTCATCCATTTAGTTGCGGCTAAATACCATTCTATAAATCATGATACTGAATTATTTGGCCACATGATGTTAGAAGATGATCTTATTGTTAAAAAATTAGAATTTAAAAAAGGTATGGTTAAAGTTCCTGAGGGTCCGGGATGGGGCGTTCAGCTTGATGAAGAGGCATTAGAGAAATACGCAACTGGACCTACTATATTTTTAGAATAAAAAAAAGGTTTCTTAATATATTTTTTCGCCACGATGATATGTAGCTAGAATTCTAATATTCTCAATCTTTTCGAAGGGCACTCTTCTAATATCTTGGTCAAGAATTACAAAGTCTGCAAGTTTTCCTTTTTCAAGACTACCTTTTATGTTTTCCTGTTTTAATGCATACGCTGCATTATATGTAAACATTTTAAGTGCCTCATTTACAGTAATGGATTGTTCAGGAACAAACCCATTTCTCGTGACAGCAACTTGTATCGCCTTTAAAACATTTGGTGATTCAACAGGTGCATCTGACGCACCTGCTATTATCGTACCAGAATCAATTATCGATTTGAAAGGATAAACATATTTAATTCTTTCAGGACCTAACCTGTTTTCTAGCCATTTATATTCGGTATTGATAAATAGAGGTTGAGTAGCAATAATTATTCCTAGTTTTGCAGCATCTTTTAGGGTGTCTTTAGTAATGAGTGATGCGTGTTCAATTCTGTGTCTTAAATCCGCTTTTTCTATTTTATCTTTTTCTAAAGACTTATTAAACATATCTAGATATATATCCACAACTGTTCTATTGGCTTTATCACCAATTGCATGACATGCGATTTGAAAACCAAGATCGTTTGTTTCTTTAAAAATTCTATAAAGTACTTCTTTTTCATTCACCATAAATCCATTTTTTAATGAATCTGAAAAAGGTTCAAACATATACGCGGTATGTGCACCAAAACTACCGTCTGCAAATATTTTAAGTCCTCCAACTACAAATTGATCCTCCTCTTTATTGAGTTTAAGAAAGGACTTTTGGATTCTATTCAATTTTTTTGGTCTATCTGTTATGAAATAGCAGACTAAATCTTGCTTTATCAAACCTTCTTTAATAAGTGATTGTATTAATGGTAATTCCATGGTGCCTGCCTTCCCTGCGATTCCAACTTCTCCCAATTGTATTATAACACCACATGTAGTGATTCCAAATGACGCTAATTCTTCAGAGAAACTTTCACTGGCTTGATTTATTTTGGCACTACTTGGGATTGATATATATTCTAAGGCAAGTGACATTGCTCCTTCAGTTAAGATGCCTGTGGGTTCCCCCTTTGCATTTAATTTAATTTCTCCATCATCAGGTGTTAATTCCTTAACATTTGAACTATTAATTCCAGTTATTTCTAATGCTGCAGAATTCATACAGCATATATGACCATCATATCTGAATATGACGACTGGTCTATTAGGACAAATCGGATCTAAATCATATTTACTAGGGAAATGACGTTCAGCGGGGTCTTCAAATAGATCTTCAATTAATTCAAGTCCAACAATCCATTCACCAGATTGTCTAATTTGATCTTCTTTTTTTAAGATTTTTTCTAAATCGGAATAACCCTTAATACCAGAGAGTTTAAGTTGGGTTTTAAAATAAATACACATGAGTGGATGTAGGTGTACATCAATAAAACCAGGAACAACACTAGCTCCATTTAAATCTTTTTCAACGATATTTATTTTCTCATTAGTTTTTTTTTTTAAATCTTCTATAAATTGTAATATTTCAGACTTTACTTCTAATTTAGTACCAATTGTTAAAATTTTATTTTTAAATATACCCATAGCTTCTGCAATCGTCTCATTTTTATCGATTGTTAAAATATTACAGTTGTAGAAAAGAAAAACTGCTAGTTCCTCCATTACAAATACTCCTTTCTTCTATTTTATAATCACCAAGATTTTCAAATCCGTAGTTAGATAAGATTGAAAATGTAAAAATATAAATATTATTTAAGAGAAAAAATAACACATTCTATTAATTGAGGTTAATAAATGAAAGCTATTTTGATTGTATGTGACGGAATGGGCGATAGACCAGCAAAAATATTAAATAATAAAACCCCCTTGGCTGTGGCAAATACTCCGAACTTAGATAAACTGTCAGAACTTGGTATTAATGGAATTATGGACCCTATAAAACCTGGTGTACCCCCTGGTTCAGATACTAGCCATTTAAGCATTTTTGGATATGATCCATATAGATATTATACAGGAAGGGGCGGATTTGAGGCTTTAGGAATTGGAATGGATTTAAAGCTAGGTGAAGTTGCGCTTAGAGGGAATTTTGCAACCGTTGATGAAGATCTTATAGTGTTAGATCGTAGAGCGGGTCGTTATGTCCCAGAAGCAAAGGAATTTGATGCGTTAATAGATAATTATATTCCAGAATGTGCAAATGACACAAAGATTATTACTGAACCTTCTGTCGAACATAGAATTTCTATTAAAATTGTAGGACCCAACCTATCTCCTCATATTTCTGATGTTGACCCTGAAGATTGTGTCAAAATCCATCAATGTCACCCATTAAATAATAGCCCCGAAGCAAAACGAACGGCAGAAATTATTAATGAATATACTTATTTTACAAATAAAGTTTTAAAAGAAAGCCCAATAAATGAAAAAAGAAAGAAAGAAAATAGGTTACCGGTAAATATTGTAATTTTACGAGGTGCAGGCACATTACCTAAAGTAGAATCCATAGAAAAGAGATTTAACATAAGAGCTTCTTACATTGCTGGAGGAGCTTTATATAAAGGCGTTGCACATGCGGTAGGAATGCATCCTATTAATGTTCCTGGTGCTACTGGTGGAATTGATACTAATGTTATGGCCAAAGGAAAAGCCGCTATAGATAATTTAGAGAAAAATGATTTTATATTTCTTCATGTAAAAGGTACTGATTCGGCATCTCACGATGGAAGTGCTGAGAATAAAATCATGATGATAGAAAAGATTGATAAAATGGTAGGGCTAATTCTAGATAATATTAACCTTAAGGAAACTCTAATCTGCGTTACTGCGGATCACACAACCCCTTTTGAAGTCGTCCAAGACCATACCGGAGATCCTGTTCCTCTTGTAATTTGCGCTGATAATGTGTTGACTGATAATGTAAAATCTTATTCCGAATTAACTTGTGCAAAAGGTGGATTAGGGAGAATCCGTGGCGTAAATTTAATTCATATAATAATGGATCTTATTGGTAAAACCAAAAAATTTGGAGCTTAATTTATTTAATTTTCTAGATTAATTTGAATTTTTTAGAACTAAACTTACTTGTTCTTTAGCTTTTTGGTCTTCCGATATCTCTTCTTTATATTCTCTTTTTCTAATTTTATAATAGATTTTCTTAAAAAATTTTCTGGTTCTTACTACGAACTTTCTAAGTTTTCGTAAAATTAAAAGCATGATTCGATATTGATGTCCTCCTCCCCAAAAGACTAATTGTTTAATTTTAGTTCGGGCAGTGCCTTTCTCTGGATATGCGATATCATCTAAAGCCTTTTCAAATATCTTTTCAATAGCTACGGGTACACTTTCACTTGCAACTTTGCTTAATCCATTTATATTTGTTAAATCAAATCTTTTAGCATATTCTTTTGAACTTGAGAAACTCTGCCAATTTAAGAATTGACTTTGCTGGGACAAGTCCTCAACAGCGTAAATTATTTTTTGAATTACAGTCTCTAGATTTATAAGGATTTTTCTCTTTTCATATCCTTCTTTAAAGATTTTTCTTAATATCTTGAGATATTTTGCTTGTTTATTTATAGGAACTCTCCATAATACATGATACAGATCGAATAAATAATCATTATGTGTTCTTTCCATTTTTTTAAATCGAATTTTATTCCATAAATCTTTAAAAAATTGAGTTATATGCTCTTTTAGTGATATCGACTTCCATTTCATCCAAATTAGGTTGTCTAGCTCGATAATTAGTTTAGTATATTCATAAATATTTAATTTAAGGATATTTTCTAAATGCTCATGAGTTATACATGGAATATTTATTAATATATTCTCCCGAGTGTCGAGATATCTTCGAATAATGAAATAATTATCAGGAATATAGAATCCTTTAACTTTAACACGTAATTTAGGTCTATCAACATAGATTGAATGGTCTCCAGGATCGAACTTAAAATGGATTTTAGGGTCACTCAAGACATCATTAATATTTTCATACTTTCCAATTTTTTCCCATAGAAAGTCTGGGACGCCGTGAAGTATAGTTGATAAAGCATTGAACTCATTATTTTCATCTTTTTCGAAAATTACTCTTTCCAGATCTCCCAAATGGGAGAATTTCTCAACTGGGGCTTTACTAAAAGACATTATTCCCCAAAAACAATAACGTTCTTTATTTAAATCTAACCCTGCCATTCTCATATTTACGCAAACAAAATCGTAGGGCTTAGAATCCATCAACCATCGATGAGTTCTCTCCTCCCAATCAAAGTCATCCCCAAGACTAGTAATTAATTGTCTTAATTCTGTTAAATCTCGGGTTTTTAGTAATTTTGTCCCAACTTCTTTTGCCTTTTGTAGTTTTAATCTCTCCTGACGTCTAGCTGAGCTTGCAATAGCCTTTTGGGAAGCTAGCTCCTTAAAATAATCTAATTTCGTTAATTTAACCTTGACATTCATAAATTTTCATCTGTTTGGGGAGATCCTTTCTTAACATAATTGCAAAGAGATTGTTCCTTTCAAATGAAAGAGATTCTCGTACGAGAGTTACAATATATTAAATAATTTAGACTAAAAAAACTTAATGCTATCTGCATATTAGGAGGAAAAAAATTAATTGATTTTGAATTAGTTCATTTGATTACATTTGAATATACTTTGTTGAGCTAAAAATATTACAAAAAATTTTATAAAAATCCAATTAAATAAGAAATTTAGCCCAATTAAAAAAAATCTTTGCTTTTTTTCTAAAAAAAGTTACTTATTCCCTTGTTATTAATAAGTAAATTATTTTATGTTTGATAATTAATATTTATAAACATATTAAACCTAATTTTTTCAGCCAATTTTAAAAATTTAATTTAAAAATTAAATTTGGGGATAAAAAAATGGCTGATGAAATACCAAAACCATTAAAAATAGTATGGCTTGTCAACTTAATTCCGTGCATTATCTGGGGCATTCTCTACGTTTTTTTCATTGAGTCAATATATAGGACAGATATGACGATCCAATTTAACTCGGTTGCAGCGACTGCATCGCGATCGGTCGGTATGCTTCTTTTCCTTTTTGCAATATTTATAATCAGAATGTATTTACTAGATGACTGGGCGAAAATACAATTTTATGTTGAGTTTTGTATATGTTGGATCGCATACAGTATTGTAATAAATATTTGGAGCATAACTTCCCTTGCCTCAACTCCAACAGGTTTTTTATTGACTGTACTTGGGGTAATAGTACTCATTGTGTTCGAAATTGCTTATGTCTACTACTGGCTACAACTGAAAGAATAACCTAACTATAAACCAACTTCTTTTTTTTTATAAAAATAAGAAAGAACACAAATAAATTTTATAATTTTATGAAAAAATCTACAGTGGAGATTATGCCAAGCGAGATAAAACTAAAGAATTTCATAATTTTATAAAAAATTCCACAGTAGATGTAATGCCTGATGATCAATCTTATATCCCAGTTTATTATCTATCATATCTCATGATAACTCTTTCTAATTCTTCTAATAATAAACTTGATGACCTTGATATCAAAATTTTAAGTAATTTAA
>JABXJV010000185.1 GCA_013375355.1 Candidatus Helarchaeota archaeon | reverse complement strand
GCCAATATTATAAACTATGCATCAGACATTGGAATTAATATGTTCAGAGGAAGTAGTATCTCAGAGATTCTTAAAAAGATATTCTCGACAAATTCATCAAAATTTGCTAAAGATATGCAATGAAACAAAAATAGGTCTTATAAAAAGTTTCAGTTATGAAATTTAAAGAAATTCTTTTAATTTTTATTTCTTTTACTTTTTTTGTGGTTGATTTTAATCTCTATTCAGAGGAAAAAGGGACCAATGCGGATTCTAAATTTAATAAAATTGAAAGTTCTAAAATTTTTGAAGATAATGCTGAGATAGAGAATTTGAAAAGGGAAAACTATGAGGGCATTGATAATTTAATATCAGTTTATTCTGGAATAGATATAAATGTTCTCGGCTATCCTGGACAGTTTTCGAGTTTCAATTACAGAGGTTTAAATCACAAAGGAATTTCGTTTAGTATTGATGGGATTCCAGTTGATTCTTATATTTTTGGTGTGTCTGATTTAAATCGGATACCGACTGAAATGATAGATACTGTCTATTTTTATAGATATTCGGTTTTTAATCCAGGATACCTTGAGGTCGATTTTCATACAAAGTCAATCTCGGGTGGGGAACCATTTACAAGGATTGTTTACAGGATAGGGGACTATGAAAGGAGTTTTGTAGATTTATTTTTCAAAAGAAAACTGACAAATTTATCGGATATCGGTGTTTCTGGGAGTTTTGAAAAGTATCCTGGTCAGTTTGGAGAAGATAATTATTTCGGAAGAAAATTCTGGGTTTCATATAAAAGGGAGATATCAAAAGACCTTTTTTTGAAGTTTTCAGGGATTTACATTAAGAGAGGAGTTGACCTTCCTTCTGAGATAGTATTCACGAAAAAACTTGTATCTCATAACTCACGAGCAGATAATAATAGCGGAATGTATAATTTATCTTTAAACAGAAATAATGAAGGTTCAAGATTTAATCTTTATTTGTATTTTAATGGATACAAAAGAAGGTTCAGAAATATTTTAAAAGAAAATAAAATAGTTGTAAAAGATACAATATATGTAGAAGATAAAGAAAACATTTATGGTTCGGGATTTTCTTATAGAAAGAGATTAGACCAAGGGGATATATCATTAAAATTTAATTTGTCTGCATATTCCATAAAGGGAGATAAGTTCCCTGAAATAAAGAATAAAAACAAGGTTTCAACATTTCTAAATTACAGGTATTTTTATAGAGAGAGGTTAATATTTAATCCGTATTTTGCAATATTCAATGATTCGATTAGAGGAAGGATAAACCAAGGTGGTATTAGTTTTCATTCGATTCTTTCTGAAAATTTCGGGACATTTTTTTCGTATAGATTGAGCGGGAGATATCCTGATATTCAGGAATTGTATTATGAAGGTATTGAGTTAAATGGAAGAACCGATTTAAAAAATGAAAAATCTGATTCTTTTGAGATGGGAATAAGATATAAATCGAAGAATAACTTTATAAGCGGAAGTATTTATCGTGAGACTATTGATAATATGATAAGTTTTGATATCTCAAAAGATTCAAGAAGTTTTTTACCATTTAATGACAAAAGATATTCCTTTTGGGGCACAGAGTTTGATTTAAGTTCATCTTTTTTGAAATTTTTTCAGATAATAATGAGATATTCCTATGCTGGAAATCGTGATAAAAACTCATTTTTATTTAATCCGGATATTAAGGGATACTTTTCTTTTGTGATTAATGACCTTGAAGATATTTTCATTAAAGGTCAAATGAGTTCGATGGTTAAATTTACATGCAAATATTTCGGAGAAGAATATTTAAAATATTATAATCCAGCAGTAAGGGACTTTGCTTTATCAAAAAGATTAACCGAGTCTTCATTTGTTTTTGATTTCAAAGCAATTGTTACAATCAAGACATTAACTTTTATATATGAAGTGGATAATGTTTTTGGTGAAGATTTTGTGGAAGTGTATGGTTATCCAGTGCCAAGAGGAACAATAAGAATTGGAATTCAGTGGGATTTTTTCGATTAAGTTTTAAATGTAGTAGAGTTATAGTGTATAGGCTAAAAATTACTTGACATTACTTTTTAAAAATTATAAATTAATGTGTAAATAAGGCGGCATAGCTCAGTGGTTAGAGCAGTGGAATCATAATCCACGTGTCCGGGGTTCGAATCCCTGTGCCGCTACATTTTAAGGCAGTTTTAAAATTTTCATTACATTAAAACTGCCTTTTTATATTTTAAATTAAAATTTACACAAATAACAATTGACAATAACCTTTATTTTTTGTAATATTTTATACAAAGTAAAATAACAAAATTTTGGTGAATTTCCGATAATTTACTAAAGGTATTATAAGCAATCGTTTTTCCCCTCGATAGAGAAAAGATTTAAGCATCCCGAATATTTGGAGTAAGTATAAAGTTTTATTTTCCTTAATACTTGGGGTTTCCACTGTTACATACTGGGGCGGAGCTTAATTTCTTTTTAAAAAGACACAAAGTGGCATGCGAAAGTAGATATGAAAAATAAAAATTCACCAAAGTTCAGTAATATAAAAAATATTATTTTAGGTTTATCATGACAGAAACAATAGAATTTAATATACCAAGTAATCCCAAGTATTTGCAGCTTTTGAGAAAATTTACCAAGGGGCTCGCTGAATTGATAGGCTTTACTGAGATCGATTCAGAGAAGATAAGTCTTGCAATAGATGAGGCTTGCACAAACATTATAAAACATAATTATGATAATGATTTTAATCAAAAGATTATAATAGATATTTATTTTGATGAACAAAAATTGGAAATTCATCTGAAGGATTTCGGAAAGGAATTAGACCTTTCCGAAATAAAGGTTAAACATGCAAGAAGCTTAAAACCTGGTGGGTTAGGTGTTAGTTTAATTGTTGGAATAATGGATATAGTTGAATATGATAGGTCATCTGAAAATTATAATGTTGTTAAATTAACGAAGTTTTTAAAGTCAAGTGAAGGTGTAAATCGGTGAATATCAGAGTATCTTCAAAGAGCAACGAGGTATCAATAATATCGATTGAAGGAGATGTTGACCTTTATTCTTCACCGAAAGTAAGAGAAAAGATTTCCAGGTTGATAGAAAAGAGAGTCCCTGTTATAATGATAAATCTTAAAGGGGTGAGATATATGGACAGTTCTGGAATTGCAACATTTATTGAAGGATTTCAAAAAATTAGAAAATATAAAGGAAAACTTATTTTTTATAACTTGCAAACTCTGGTCAGGGATGTCTTTAAGATGACAAAACTGGAAAAAATATTTGAAGTTTATGACGATGAGAATATGGCTTTTGCAAATATTTAAAACTATACTCCCCTCCAAATTTAATGTATTTTTTAATTTTTAATAAATATAACTACCTTGCTTAAGCAAACTCTATGGAGACTATATTAATATATCTGGGTAAATGGGCTATTTCCATAAAGAATGATTCAAAGAAGATTCTCGGACTGATTAATAGTTTTACTTACTGGGCTTTTGTAGCCCCCATAAAAGGGAAAGGGCTGAGATTTAAAGAGACTGTGCATCAAATGGTAAGAATTGGTTATCAGGCAGTCCCATTAGTGTTTCTTATATCGTTTTTTATAGGCTTGATAATGGCAATGCAGTCAGCCTATCAATTAAGGAAGTTCGGTGCAGAGATTTATGTTGCCGACCTTGTTGCAGTCTCTGTAACAAGGGAACTCGGACCTCTATTAACGGCGATAATTGTTGCAGCAAGGAGCGGTTCCTCAATTGCCGCCGAAATTGGAACAATGCGGGTCTCCGAAGAAATAGATGCATTGGTTTCGCTTGCCATTAATCCCATTAAATTTCTTGTAGTCCCGAAACTTTTAGCCCTGATGATTGTTTTGCCCTGCCTCACCGTTTTGAGTGATCTGGTC
>JABXJV010000184.1 GCA_013375355.1 Candidatus Helarchaeota archaeon | reverse complement strand
TTCAAGAAGTTAATGCTTGGATAATTTATCCTTGGGAGCTCCAAGAATTTATAACCGCTTTACAAAAATCAAAAAAAAATATAACAGATATTGAAGAAGAACTATCTAAACTCGAGGTTGAAAATGAAATTATTAAAAAATTACTGAATTTTATGTAGACTAGTTAGAGTGTTAGAAAAAATGTTAAAAAAGCTACAAGATGAGGAATTTTCTTTCAAATTGGTTTATATAACTGGATTCTCAAATATCAAGATTAGTTATATAGAAATAGAGGAGGAGATTGAAAAAATCCAAAATAAGTATAGCGTTATTATTCAATTTTTTAATTCTCAGTTAATTGCTAGTTGGGAACATTTATTTTTTAGTGTGATTCATTCTTTAAAAGCATTTAATCAGGGAAATAATATCTCTAATAAATTAGAACTTGAAATTTTACTATATGCTTCTGCCCAACATCAAATTAAAGTAGCTATTGAAAGATTTGGAATAAACGAGGAAATTCAGAATGTCGCTATGATTATTCTGGGAAATTCTATGGATGATATTGAAAATTCAAAATTAAAAATAATAGAGTTGATAAAGGGAACTGAAAATGAATCAGTTCTAAAAATTGATGGGAAAAAATACGAGTCTATATGTAAAAATTTTAATATTAAACAATTAGAAATTGATACAACTTCCGTTACTAGAAAGCAAGATGATAAATTGGATGCTCTAAAAGAAATTATATTGAATCGAATTGCTTTTGTAATTTTTGAGAAATGAACTTATTTCTGGGATTGGGCTATAATTTTAGGAATTGATATAATATCTTCTGGTTCTATTATTGATAATCCAGTATAATCGCCTAATATTTGAACCATTATGATTTTATCCGGATTTTCTAAGTTAACTTTTCTATCTATTAACTCTGCTAATGCCATTATAATTTCATCTCTATCAAAATCAGTCATTCTTTTCTCTACTGTGACTCTAAACGTTTGAGAATTTAAGATAGCTCCAGACCTTTTTTTAACCCATTCAATCATTTTATCAATTTCGGATGGGACGATTTCTTCAATAGGTTGAATTTTTAATATAAATCTAAATGAATAGGGATCATCTACAGCAATTTCTCTTAATTTTTTTATAGCATCAAATGGATCCAAAGAACTTTTTGCGTATAAAAGACCTGGAAACTTGGATTTTCTACATTTGGCCTCTTCATCCCCAATAAAGGAGAAAAAATACCACATTTCAGCACAAGCGTCCCGTTCACGTAATCTTGGACAAGATATTAAAAAATTAAATTTTTTTATCATTTCATTTCCATTCTTTAGTACTGGGCTAAAAAAATAAATCATTTTGATTAAATGATATGTTGAAGAAATTTGATTGATAAGATAATTCGTCTCGATCCAAATAAAATGGACCTAAAAGTTTTAAACAAAGCAGCAGAATTTATCAAACAAGGGAAATTAGTGGTATATCCTACTGATACAGTATATGGTCTAGGAACAGATCCTATGAATATTACGGCTGTTAGTAATCTTTTACTAGTTAAGAGGAGAGATGAAAAGAAAGGACTGCCAATATTGGCATCTTCTTTAGATGCAATCAAACGTATTGCAAAGGTTAATATGCAAGTTGAAGTCTTGGCAAATACTTACTGGCCAGGTCCGTTGACCATTATTATTCCAAAATTAGAAAGTTTACCATCAATTGTTACCGGAGGTCGGCGTAATGTTGCTGTTAGGATACCTCAAAATAAAATTGCCTTACTTCTTACACATTTGAGTAATGGGCTAATGATTGGAACAAGCGCGAATATCTCGAACCAAAGGAGCCCAACCAAAGCTGAAGAAGCATTCCAGCAAATCGGTGAGCTAGTAGATTTAATCTTAGATGGTGGACCGTCTAAATTGGGGGTTTCTTCAACAGTTGTAGATTTAACAAAAAGACCTCCAAAAGTTATTCGTAAAGGACCCATTAAAATTTCATTTTAGGAGATTTTTATTGAAAGTTATAATTTTGGCAGCAGGTCTAGGGAGTGGAATGAAATCCCTTTCAGAATTGACGCCAAAATCTTTAGTACCAATTGCAAATCGACCAATAATAGAACATCTAATTAATAGTTTTCAAAAAGTTAATGTTTCTGAGATTGTTATACTAGTTGGTCATTTGAAAGATCAAATGATTGAATTTTTTAAAAAAATAGATTTACCCTCTATAGATATTAATATCGTCCGAGCTAAAAATTATGAAAAGGGACCAATTTACACATTTTATTCAGCTAGAAATCAATATTTTAAAGAGGATTTCATTTTAAGCCCATCTGACCTATTCCTAAGTCCAGAAATAATTTCAAATTTAGTACACTATCATAAAAAAGGGTCTATTTCCATCGCTATTGACTCTTCTAAACGACAAAAACAGGGAACTCAAGTATTTACTTATTCTGAATCGCGCCTTAATTCACAGCATAAATTCATTAAGTACGGAAAAGTATCTGGTTTTAATAATCGCGTTTTGAATAAATCAGAAGCTTCTGCAGTTGCTATCCCTATAATGATTTGTTCTCCTACCATTTTCGATTATGTTGAAAATGCTATAGCACAAAATGAGAAAAATGTAACCTCTGCTTTAAATATTTATATTAAAAAATTAAAACCCTTAAATTATTTTGATATCCCTAATTATTATTGGTTTGATATTGATAATTTGAATGATATCCTGAGTGTAAATAAGTTTGCATTAAATAATAATATCACCCCAACTAACCATATCAGCCCTACAAGAGAGGGAAGAGTGAAGGATATGAAATTCCCTGGAATAAATTTGTTTCATCCAACTACTAAAATCATACCTCCTATAATAATTGGAGAGAATTGCTATTTAAAAATAAATTCTCGAATAGGTCCATATGTTTCATTATATGATAGTTGTGGATTAGAAGCCAATTCAGAAGTTGAAAATTCAATTGTATTTGGAAATTCACAAGTTTTAGAAGATTCTAAAATTAAAAATAAAATAATTTACAAAAACGAAATTATTGATGTAAATTTGAGTTAATTTTAGTCAAAATATTTGAGTGAATTTATTGCCTTCAAAATTTCGAATAAGGAACTTATTCAAAGGAAAATTGGTTAATATTATAGCTAAGAAATTCGCTAATATTAATGTTAAACCTAACCATGTTACATTAATTGGACCAATATTTGCAATAATAGCTGTAATATTATTCTATTTTGGAGGAGTGATAATAGGTTCAATTCTATTTGGCATCACAATCTTCATTATTATGTTGTTCGATGGAGTAGATGGAGCTTTGGCACGATTAACTGGAAGTCAATCGAATTTTGGAGGATTCTTCGATTCAACTATGGATCGTTACACGGACTTCATTTTGATTTTTGGTTTTATCGTTTTTTATGATCCCAATCTTATGTCAGATTCTAATTTCAATTATTATTTGCCTCTCTATATTTGGGTAATAATCACAATAATAGGAATTTTGCTTACGAGCTATTCCCGTTCATTAGCCGAAAAAGTTGGTTTAGAGGATACTGATATTGGTCTTTTTGGCAGATCAGAAAGATTACTAGTGCTAACTATTTCTTCATGGATTTTATTACCAATTTTAGGGTTAATATTTTTGGCAATATTTTCAAATTTAACCGCTTTATTTCGAATTATTTCTTATGGTGTAAAAATCAATAAAATAGAATGAAATTTTGGTGTAGAAAGATAATAAAAATTATCATACTTTATCAAAATCTCAAAAATAGTATAAAGTGTGCTATATTCTATCGACAGAAATAAAAAACAAGATCATTTTATTGATATAAAAAAATAATTATATACGATGAAGGTTATACAAAATTAAAAAGTCCCTTTATTATGCTTGTAAATTAAAATTGAAGAAAGAGGGAGCTCAATTAGTAAATCCAAAAATATAATTATTTGTGGTGGAATTAAATGAGAACATTGGGATTTAAATGCGTTACAATTGGAGAACCCGCAGTGGGAAAGACCAGTTTAGTTCGACGTTTTACTACTGGAAAATTTAGTGAGTCTTACTTAAAGACCATTGGTGCAGACTTCACTATTAAGTATTTAGACTATCCAGATAAAAATATCCGGGTCTTACTTCAGATTTGGGATATTGCGGGGGATATAAAATTCAAATGGATACGTCCAGACTACTATTCTGAAGCTCAAGGAGCAATTTTAGTCTATGACATTACTAGAAAAGAAACCTTTCATGAACTGGATGATTGGCTTGAGAATTTAAGAACTTATTGTGGTGATGTTCCAGTTGTTTTACTCGGTAACAAATTAGATTTAGCGGATAAAGAGCGGAAAGTTACTCCAGATATGGGCAAAGAATATGGTGATAAGAAAAAACTCCCCTTTTTCGAGACTTCAGCTAGTTCAGGAGAAAATGTAGAAGAAGCATTTAGGCTCCTTACAGATAGAATTTTAGAAAAATAAAAAAATTCCTTTATTAATCAATTAACCAAGTAAATTTCTCATTTTCGTCTATATAAATACATCTTAAACCATATTCATAAGCAAGACTTAGTAATGCTAATGAACAAACTCTGGAACCTGAAGAAACGTCAATAATAACTTCATTGTTCATTATTTCAGGATCCAAAATTTCTAACTTTATAAAATCTCTTAATTCACCAGGATTTTTGAAAACATTCTCTTTTGCGTATACAAGTTGAACATCAGGGAATAAACCAGCAACTTTTCTACGTAACTTTTCAGGTCCGATGAAAAAGAATTTTTCTGGTGGGGTTATTGATTTTTCAACGCGTAATCGACTCCGAAGGCTTCGAATAACTGTGGTGTCATCATCTATTCCCCCAAGTATCGTAATAGGGACAATCTTATGGAAAAATCTTCGAATACTTTGAATTTTATTTGGGTGGATTTTGGAATATTTAAGTTTCCATTCTTTTGTTCGAGATATTATTTCAGAGTTTTCAAGATGTTGGAGGTTAAAATATAAAAGAGTATCAGAAACACCATCAATTCGTCTATCAAAACTGTCTGCAAGGGCCCATCTTATTTCACTCCCTGTTTTTCGCCCATCCAATAAGCAATTTAGAATAATCCGCCGGGCTTCGACTCCAGCAATGATTTTTTCTATATCTACACGTTCCATATCTATATCCCATATTTTTTTTTCAATATTTAAACGTGTTTTGCAAACAGCATTTAATCAATTATGGTATTTCTAACATTATTATTTATTTCATCTTATTTATAATATTTTTATCGAATAAAGTTGATATCTCCAATTCATTATGATTTTAAGGTAATTCCATATTTAATATAATTTGTAATATGGTATTATCAATTCAGTATAAAAACCAATAAATTTAATGATTGGTAGGAATAGTTGATTTAAAAAAATAGATATTTTTATTCTAAATTCAAATGTAGGAATTATATTTTAAAAAGTGTTTATATTTCTAATTTAAATGATCAAAAAATATAAAATGTAATATTAATTATAATATATTGAAAATGTATTACCCCAAAGGGGGAGTTTTGTTGCCAATTTGTTCAAGTTGTGGAAAAAATGTAAAAAAACCAAGACATAAATATAAATGCGCCACTTGTGGAGGATTTATGTGCTCGAAATGCTTCTTTATAGAAGGGGACTTTTGTTCTTCACAATGTAAAGAGGGTACTCCTAAACCGCCAGTAGTTGAACCATTACCCCCAGAAATTCCTAAAGTGGAAACAATATCTTATGCTCAACCTCCTGTTGAGCAACCTCCTGTTGAGGAACAGCAACCTTATGATTATCCAACGACTCAACCCCCAGAAACTCCTATTGAACAAGAAGAATATTATAGACCTACTTATGAAACTGTTGAAGAACAAATACCAGAAACCATCCAACCTTCACCCGAATATGGTCAAACTCCCTCAGAAGAAACGGTATATCAAGGAACATATAAACAAGTAGAAGATAAAATCAGTTATCAAAGCCAGACAGAACAGCCAGAAATTACAAAACAACCTATACCTGAAATATATACACCAACTTATGAACAAGTAGAAGAACAAATCGAATATCAAGTTCCTACAGAACAACCAAAACAAAAAATAGAAGAACCTAAAGGTCCGACTTTCCTCCAATATGAAGATGAAATAGAAACAAAATTAAAAGCTCAACAGGCTCCAATCACGTATCCTCAAGATGAGGTTAAAGATTTTGGCACTAAAGAATCTCTATTACAACCCGGAGTAACTCCGGTCATTGAAAAGAAAGAACTAATGAAGGATACAGAAGGCACCTATAAACGAATCGATACTGTACAAACCGATCTATTACAACCCCAAGAAACACCTGCTATGAAGAAACAACTTCTAGAAGATACTGGACCTACTTTTAAACAAATAGATGCGGCTATGGAAGAACAATGGAAACAAGATGAAACAGTAATTACTAAGAAAAAACAAACAGTAAAAGGAAAAATTAAGGTTCCAACTGGTTTAACTTTTAAAACAATTGATGCTCAACGTAAAGATATTCTTGATGCAGCAGCGGGTAAAGGCGTTCCAAAGAAAAAGTTAGAAGTTGAAGATACTGCTAGATTTGTCGCCAAAGATTGGAAACGAGTTCCAAAAAAGAAAAAAGTGGAAATTACAGATGAATATAAGGAAGAGATAAAAGATTTTATTCCCTATAAAAAAGTAGAGAGAGAAGAGATTTCAGAGGATTACAAAGAGGAAATAAAGGACTTTATTCCTGAAGAATATAAAGATTATAAGAGAAAGATTGAAATAACTGAAGATTATAAAGAGGAAATTAAGGATTTCATCCCTGAAGAGTATAAAGATTATAAGAGAAAACTTGAATTAAAAGACGATGCTCGTTATAAAGCTAAAGACTTTGTTCCTGAAGAGCTGAAATACAAACGGAAGCTAGAACTGACAGAGGATTATAAAGAGGAGATAACCGACTATATTCCAGAAGAATACAAAGATTATAAGCGAAAATTGGAGCTTACGGATGATGCTCGTTACGCCGCCAAAGACTTTGTTCCTGAAGACTTGAAATACAAACGGAAGCTAGAATTAACAGATGATTATAAGGAAGAAATAAAAGATTTCGCTCCAGAAGAATACAAAGATTATAAGCGAAAATTGGAGCTTACGGACGATGCACGTTACGCTGCCACTGATTATGTTCCATATCAAAAAGTGAAGAAGGAAGAGGTTTCAGAAGATTATAAAGAGGAAATAAAAGATTTTGCCCCAGAAGAATATAAAGATTACAAGCGAAAACTTGAGCTGAAGGATGATGCTAGATATGCTGCTGAAGATTATGTTTTACCTGAAGTCAAAGAGTTTCCAAAGAAAGAGTTGGAACTTACGGACGATGCTCGATACGAAGCAGAGGATTATGTTTTACCTGAAGTCAAAGAGTTTCCAAAGAAAGAGTTAGAACTTAAAGATGATGCTCGACACGCAGCAGAGGATTATGTATTACCTGAAGTCAAAGAAATGCCAAAGGAAAAGTCGGAGCTTAAAGATGATGCTCGTTATGCCGCAGAAGATTTTAAGCCCTACCAAAAAGTAGAAAAAGAAGAGATTTCGGAAGATTACAAAGATGAAATTGAAGATTATATTCCATTTAAAGGTAAGAGAAAGCTTGAAATAAAGGACACTGCAAGATATGCCGCAGAAGACTACAAACCATTTAAAAAATTAGAAAAAAAATTTAAAGTAAAAGACCCTTCATTTAAAGATTTAGATGCCGAACGTCAGAAAGAGTGGGAGGAATCAGGTGTAGTTGGCGAAGTTAAGAAAGGAAAAACTAAATCCTATTTTGATGAATTGCAAGAGAAAGCTGCTAAAGATAAGGCAAGTTATGTAACATACATGGACGAGAACGGTGAGACCCGAACTTATAAACTTAAACATGAAAAACAAAAAGAAGGATTGTTAGCATCAAGACCTTATGAAGGTCGTAAAATAGAGGCAGAATTAGAAGAATATAAAAAGGAACGGTTACAAAGAGTCGAATTATACGAGTTTCTAATGCTATTAGGAGAAGTCCTACTCCATCCAGAAATTTCTGATGATTATTTAATTAAAAAAGAGAAGGAAAAAAAATTAAAGAAAGCTAAAGCGGCTCCAACATTTTTAAAAATAGACCGTGAATTATCAGAAGAAGACCTAAAAAAATTAAAGAAAATTGAAAAAGATATTGAAGAAGAAGAGAAAAAAAAGAAGAAAGGTCCTCAACTTCTATAAATTAATTAAATATTCTAACTTTTTTAAAAATAGTCCAAAGAATTGAAATAATGGAAAATTAGAAAAGATTTAGTCAGAACTAATTATAATTAAATTTCTTTTAAAATGAGAAAAAGAAAAAAAAGTATTTTTTATTTTTGGAATTAAAAACATCTGTGTATGACAGAGGGTCCAATTTCTTTATATTCTTTACGAGTTACCCACATCTTCTGGAAGGTTCTTAGCGAGGATAGAATCGATCCACCAATCCAGACTGAATACATACGTTCAGGAGGGGCGATAATCTTGACCTCTACGTTTTCAGGAATCATTTCGCTTATTTCTCTTGTTAAGCGTTCTTTAAGACCTGGAAACATAGTTGAACCGCCAGATAAGACGATATTGGAATAAAGGTCTTGGCGCAAATCGATATCGCATTTAGAAACTGATTCGACAATAACTTCATCAAAGGGAGGACTTTCTTTTCCTACTGCGCTAGGATTGAAGACTACTTCAGGTGCAAGGAATCTTTCTACTCCCACAGTTAGAGTCTCACCATCTGGAAGCATGTAAGATTTTTCCATTCCGCTAACTTTTTCTGCTAATTTAAGCTCTTTTTCAGGATCTAGTGCTACGTAACAAAGTTTTTCTTTAATGTCTCGGACAATTTCTTTCTCAGCCGAAGTTGTTAAAGAATATCCTCTTTGGCGCAAGAGTCGCATTAAATATTCGGTGATATCACGTCCTGCAAGGTCCAGCCTTGAGATAGCATGTGTGAGTGCGAATCCTTCATAAATAGGGACAACGTGCGTTACACCAGTACCGGAATCGCATACAAGTCCTGTAGTACGACCGGAGGCATATAATGATAAAACCGCCTGCATTGCTACGTAGATAGCAGGAGTGTTAAAGGTTTCAAACATAATTTCGCACATTTTTTCTCTATTTGGTCTAGGATTTAGAGGAGGTTCGGTTAAGAGACAAGGATGTTCAGCTGGGTCTATTCTCAAATCAGTATAGAATGTATAGTGCCATATCTTTTCCATTGCGCCCCAATCCTCGACTATTCCGTGACCGATAGGATAGTTCAAGCGTAATACACCACGAAGCTGTAAGGCTTCTTCTCCTATATAGTATTCACGTGTGTAATGCTCAACATCAGTCATAATAGATGTATATTTAGGATATCCAATAAGTGTAGGAAAAACGCTTCGAGGCTGATCTTCACCAGCATAACCATTTTTAGTAATACCTGTACCATTATCTATGACTACTGGTTTTCCTAAAATTTCTTCTTCCAATTATTTCCACCATTTTTATTTTTATTTTAATTTTTTGTCGTAAATATTTTAGATTATAGAACCATGCGGTTTACTTCTATAATCCAAGTTTTAATCCAAATTATTATTAACTTGGAATTTGTATCGAAATATTCACTTATTTTTTATAGGATTTGTTTCTTTATAAATATGTCACATTATCATCTTTATATTCTATGTAGATGAGAAGATTATTTAAAAATGGATATGTTAAAATGAAGAAAAGGACGGTAATATTAAAATTTTAATTGGAAAGGAAATTAAATGGAAATTTTTTTGATAATTTAACCATTTGATACAAATAGAAATTCTAAATTTTTTTCAACTTTCATTATAGATTTCTCAAAAAAAAATGTAATTATCAATTTTTTTTATAATGAAAGATTTTAAAAATTGTAAATTTATGAATAAAAAATTTGTCTATAGAAAGTCCTATTTGGAATTTAATATTGTTATTTGAGAATGTAATTACAAATATCGAAAAATTATTAGATGAATAACAATTTTCTTGGTTTAAGCACTAAAATAAACAAAAATTATAATTATTTTTTATTGTTGAACTACTTTACTTTTCTTTTAGGGTGTCATTATTTTGAATGATGAAGAGATTAACTTTTTAAAAAAGCTGGTGGAAATTTATAGTCCATCTGGGAAAGAAGAAAAAATTGCAGAATTTTTAAAAGAAGAGATGAAAAAACTAGGTTTTGAGGTTTGGAATGATCCAGCAGGAAATGTAATAGGTGAGATAGGTTCAGGA
Source organism: Candidatus Helarchaeota archaeon (assembly GCA_013375355.1). The sequence goes on along the minus strand of JABXJV010000184.1, from coordinate 30,702 downwards.
AAGCCCTTAATGTTGTTTTCTTCACACATAGATACAGTTCCCGGAGAAATCCCGGTAAAAATAGAAAGTGGAAGACTTTATGGTAGGGGTAGTGTTGATGCAAAGGGTTCTATTGCTGCCATGATATTAGCTATTTCAACTTTAGCAAAGCAAGACATTAAGAGTAAAATCATATTTGTAGGTCTTGTGGAAGAGGAAATTAGCTTGAAAGGAATAGACCAACTAATAAAAAATCAATTCAAGGTCGATTATGCTATTTTTGGAGAACCTGCGGGAAGTGATAGAATTGGTGCTGCCTATAAAGGGCGATTAGGATTAAAATTTACAATAAAAACGAAAAAAGGACAAGGTCATGTTGCTAGTTCTTGGCTTTATATTAACGCAATAGAGGAAAGTTATTTACTCTGGACAGAATTGAAAACCCATCTTGAACAGAAATATAAAGGAAAGTCTCCATTCTTCTCAGTAATACCGAATTTAACTATAATTCAAGGTGGAACTGCTGTAAATGTTGTGCCTGAAAGCTGCTCAATGAATATTGATATTAGATTTCCTCCTGGAGTTTCCTCTGAAATTTTGATTAAAGAAATGGATCTAAAAATAAAAGAAATCATTGAAAAAAAAGAAATTGAAATTTCATATGAAATTTTAAATCGAATTGAGGGATATAGAGCTGATAAGAAATCTAAAATTTTTCAAACTACAATTAATGCCATTTCTGAGGTCTTAAATAAAAAACCAAAAGTTCTTCGAAAAACAGGTACGTGTTTTATGAATATAATCGGAAAAAAGATGCAAATTCCAATAATTAGCTATGGTCCTGGAGATCCTCAAGTTGAGCATACTGATAATGAATATATAGAATTAGAAGATTTTCTAAATTCAATAAAAGTCTATAAAAAAATAATCAAATTACTTCTTGAGGTTAAAAATTAAATATTAATTAAAATAAAATAGTTAAATAATTGTCATTTCTAAAATCTAATATTGGATTGTATTTGAGATATAAAAAAATAAAGTAGTGTTAAAATTGTTTCGAAAAATTAAGGGAAATGAGGTTATTGGGAAATGCCCTAAATGTGAAGCTGATCTGACAAAAGATGATATAGATATGTATGCTATTGTTCGAAAGCCGGGTTTTTTGACCTATACTTGTGTTAAATGCAAGTTTATAATTGGATTTGCACTAGGAAGATTATAAACCCATTTTTTTCACTTTTTTTTCAAATCTTTAATAAAAATGAGTATAATTATCCAATTTCGCTTAATAGTGCTTTTTGTAGATGTAATCGATTTTCTGCTTGGTCATATACTACAGAATGAGACCCATCAATTACAGCATCCTCAACCACCACATTCCTTAAAACAGGGAGACAATGCATAAAAATAGAATTTTTATCTGCCTTTTTCATAATTTTTTCATTACATATCCATTTGCCTCTGTATGGTTGTCGAAGTTGTTTTTCTTCTTTATTATTACCATAATATTGTAGAGCACCCCATGATTTTAGGTAAACTATCTCTGCATCTTTGTATCCTTCTTCCATTGTGTTTACAATTCTAAATGAACCACCATTATCTTTTGCGTTCTGTTCAGCAGTTTTTGTTATATATGGTTGCAGCTCAAATCCTTTTGGATGACATAGTGTCACATCAAGACCAAATCGGGTAGAGGTCAGAACTATGGAATTAGGTACACTTACAGGAAGAGGTTTTGGGTGATATGCCCAACTAATAACGATTTTCCTATTCTTCAAGCCGCCTAACTTTTCTTTTATAGTCATTATATCTGTGAGCGCTTGGCATGGATGAAATAAATCGTCTTCCATATTAATAATAGGTATTTCGGACCATTCAGCAAATTCTCTCATAATTTTATTAATATTTCCATAATCTCCTTTTGAAATATCAGGAAACATGCGGATTGCTATTATATCAGCATAGCGAGAGAAGACTTTGGCAGTATCTTTAACAGATTCTGAATTCTTTCCCAACCAAATATCATTACCGCTTATAAAAATTGCATGACCTCCTAATTGAGCCATAGCAACTTCAAAAGAGGTGCGTGTTCGAGTTGATGGGTTGAAAAAAAGCATGATTAGAGTTTTATTTTTTAAAATTTCACTGTATTTTGAGGGATCCTTTGCATTTTTCAGTTCGAACGCTTTTTCTATTAATATCTCAAGATTTTCTTTTTCCAACTCTTGTGTTGTAATAAAGTCGGAACCCCTAATAACTTGTTTCGATGGCTTCATTTTTCTCAAAACACGTAGTGTAAAAATCAAAATATAGAATAAATCGCTTTAAAATTTTCCTTTAATGATAAGTTAACAAAAATATCATAATTTATTTTAGAACGCAAGGAGTTATAACAAATATCAAGATATTTTTAGAACATTAAATTAGTAATTTGTGGGAGATAAAATTTTGAAAAACACAGCAGTCATTGGTGTAGGCTGGTTCGGTCAAGCTCATTGCCGAATTTATAATGAAATATCTAATTTAAAAGCCATTTGTGATTCCAACGAGGTGACTAGGCGTAAAATTGCGAAAAAATATGACGTAAATTCCTATCCTACCCATTCAGATATGTTAAAAAATGAAGAAATAGATGCGGTAAGTATTGTGCTACCCCCAGAATACATCCCTTTTGTTGCAGAAGACCTAGCGAAGCATAATATTGATCTACTTTTAGAGAAACCGATGGGGATCGATTTAGATTCAGTAAAAAAGCTGTTAAAATATGAAAATCAAATTAGGATGACTTGTGGTTTTATAGAACTGTTTAATCCAGTAGTTCAACGCCTAAAAAATCAAATCAAGGAAATTGACGACATTTTAATGATTAGTTCAAGGCGAATTGGGCGATTTCCTCACAGACATTGGAATCACGGGGTAATTTTAGATTTAGGCATCCATGAGATTTATATTCATAAGACTCTTTTAGGGGAAATTGAAAAAGTCGAGAGTATGCTTGGGTATTTTCATGAAGGGGAGTTAAAAAAGTTTGAAGATGCAGCTTTTATTCTTTTAAAATTTAAAAATGGAACTAACAGTCTAATTGAAGTTAATTGGTTAACACCCACTAAGTATCGTAAAATGACCATTTATGGAAAGACAGGTGTATTTGAAGTAGATTATAACTCCCAAGAGCTTAAATTAGTTAAAAGTACCTCGGAATCTGCTGAACGTTCATATAGAATCGAAACTCATTCCCAACCTTATGTTTTTGAAGAACCTTTAAAACGGGAATTAAATTCATTCCTATACGATGAGAAAAATCCAGTACCTTTGAAATTTGGAGTAGAGTGTCTAGAAATCGCAATAAAAGCTTTGAAACTTAGTAAAAAAGATTAAATTTCAGAAATTTTTATCTAATGGAGTAACTTAAGTGCGCATTTTAATTCATCCTATGGCATTTTACAAGATAATTGAACATTCTAGCAAAGATTTAAGCAAAGAGATCGCAGGATATTTGATTGGAAAAATAAAAAGAGGAACTATTCAAATTACAGATACCGCTACAACTCAACAAAAAGGCACTTCCACTCATGTAAAAATGATTGATTTAGAAATAATAAAAGTTACAGAACAATTAGAAAAAAGAATGACTAATGAAATTATAATTGGTTGGTATCACTCTCATCCAAAGATGGGGGCCCATTTTTTCTCCTATACTGACATAAATACTCAAAAGAGATACCAAAAATTTCTACCAAAAGCAATTGGATTAGTTTTTGATCCACATAAATTTACGCTCTCATCAAAATTTGAGGATATTGACTGTCATATTTATCATATTAAAGAGGAAAAACTTCAAAGTATAAAAATTCCAGTTAAATTAAAGTTAAAAAATGGATTAAAAAGAATATATCGCCATTTAAAAATATTAACTCAAAGTAATAGTTCTTTTGTTAATGATTTTGAGAATTTTATTGAGAATGAGTTAGATGGAAAAATTATTCCAAATTATTATGGCACAAATTACCGAATAAATTATCAACAAACACCCAAAAAGATATGGTCACATATTTTCACAAAATCTTATAGCAGATTTCAAAGAAATGATCTAATAATTAAAGGATATTTTAAAGGAAAATGCAAAAAAATTGAGAAAAAGTTTCAAAATATTGGATATAAAGCGAATGTTACAAAAGATCCTTATACAAATTATTATTTCGCGGTCTTGAATATTGAAGAAGCAAATTTTTCACAAGAATTATCAGAATTATTAAAAGAATTATTTGTAAATTATTTTTACCCACAATAAATTCATTTCAAATGAAGGAAGTTCAATAATTTTGTCATTTAAAGTCACACCTTGGGAAGTTTCTGGTGAAGTAGATTATAACCAATTGATTAAAGACTTTGGGACCAAAAAAATTACTCCAGATTTGATATTTAGAATAAAAGAAATTACCGGGGACCTTCATCCTCTTATAAGAAGGCAGATTTTTTTCTCTCATAGAGATGTTGATTGGCTTATCGACCAATATGAAAAAGAGTCCAATTTCTTTTTGTATACTGGTAGAGGTCCTTCTGGGGACACTCATTTAGGACATTTAATGCCTTGGATTTTCACAAAATGGTTACAGGATAAATTCAATGTGCCTTTATGGTTCCAGATGACGGACGATGAAAAATTTTATTTTAAAAGAAATATTGAGTTAAAAGAATCAAACTTCTATGCACGTGAAAATGCACTTGATGTTATCGCATTGGGTTTTGACGAAAAAAAGACTCATATATTCTCTAATATTGAAATTGCGAGTCATTTATATCCAATTGCAGCATTATTTGCTAAAAAAATAACATTTTCAACAGCTAAAGCAGTCTTTGATTTTAAACATGAGAATAATTTGGGTGAAATATTTTACACTTGTATGCAAGCAGTTCCTGCAGTTTTACCTTCAATATTGGTGAAAAAAAACATTCCATGTTTAATTCCTCATGCTATTGACCAAGATCCTCATTTTAGAGTAACTCGAGATGTTGCACCAAAGCTTGGATATTTAAAACCATCTTCTATTCATTGTATTTTTTTACCGGGGTTAGGTAAAAAAACCGAAAAGATGAGTGCCTCAATCAAAGAAAGCGCCATTTTCACAACTGATTCTCCAGAAGATGTAAGGAAGAAAATAAGCAACGCTTTAACTGGTGGTCAAGCAACAATAAAAGAACAAAGAGAAAAGGGCGGAAATCCCGACATCTGTTCAGTACACAAATATTATTACTGCTTATTTATGTGGGATGAAAAAGAATATAAACAGAATTACGAGGATTGTAAAGCTGGAAGAATTATTTGCGGAGATTGTAAAAAGGATTTAATAAATCGAATTAATCAATTTTTACAAAATCACCAAAAAAAGCGTGAAGAAGCAAGACGAAAATTAGAAAAATTTTGGGTTACATCAGATAAATTAGAAGATATTTCTTATATATGGAAAGAATAATCTAACTCATCTCTTTTTTATGAGCCAATTTACTAGAAAACTGATTTTGGAACTAATGAAAGCAAAACTTTTTACTATTTATAGTATAATTGTTAAATACTTCATAGGACAATTTTTCTTATCTTAATTTGAAAAATAATCAATAGCATTAAGTAGGACAATAAAAAAAATGAAAATAGTTGTTCTCGGACCATTTCATGCAGGAAAATCTACATTTGTTAAACAATTTTGTGGTGAAACTGCAATGAGCTTGGATAAAATGGGGAGGGATGGTCTGGCTACAACTGTTGCTATGGATTTCGGTGTAAAGGAGTTCGAAGATATTAAACTTTTTGTTTTTGGAACACCTGGTATGTCTCATTTTTCCACAATTCGTGAGATTTTATCTAATGGAGCAGATGGAATAGTCTTTATTATAGATGCAGCCGATCCTTCCAAAGATAAAGAAGTTGGAGAAATTTGGGCTGAAGCTAGAAAATATGTAGGTAATGTTCCTATAGTTGTTCTTGCGAATAAACAAGATCTTCCAAATTCACGATCCACTACTGAATTAAGAAATACATTTGAGTTTTTGAAAAAATGTAAAATTATTGAAACCAGTACTAAAAATAAAACTCATTTAGACCAGGCAATGCATGAATTATTAAAAAGGAGTTTAGATAAGGTATTGCCTCTAATTTCGAAATTAAATAAATATCACGGACAGATGAAATCTTTTGATCAATTATCTAATGATTTGGGAGTAACAAAAATTGAACTTAAAAAATATTTGCGATTTCTAGAAGTTCGTGAATTAATCCATGTTGATTATTTTTTAGAGATGCTATGGCTTTCTCCCACGATTAAACAGATTGTAGATAAACTGAAACAATAATTCTTTTATTTTCATTTTTTGTTTTTTTTTATTAAAAGAGGACTCCCTATGATAAAATTTGAAAAAATAGAAGTTCCTAAAAATGGGCAAAAGATAGAAATCAAAAATTATAAATTAATTATTCCAGATAATCCAATTATACCCTTTATTGAAGGAGATGGAATAGGCTCCGATATTATGAAAGTTACAAGGAAAGTCATTGATGCTGCTGTTGATAAAGCATATAAAGGGAAGAAAAAGATTATTTGGTTTGAAATTTTTGCTGGAGAGAAAGCACAAAAAATTTATGGAAAGGTTTTACCAGAAGATACTTTTAAAGCTATTGAAAATTTTATTGTTGCAATTAAAGGACCTCTAACAACCCCAGTCGGAGGCGGTTATAGAAGTTTAAATGTTGCTTTAAGACAAAAATTTGATTTATATTCCTGCATCCGGCCTGTAAGATATTTTAATGGAGTACCTAGTCCAGTAAAACATCCTGAACGTATGAATATGGTAATTTTCAGAGAGAATACAGAGGATGTTTATGCGGGTATTGAATGGAAGGAAGGGACACCAGAGGTCAAAAAAATTATTGATTTCATAAAAAATACTTATAAAATCGACATTCCTAGCGATTCTGGAATAGGGATTAAGCCAATTAGTATAAAAAGAACCGAAAGGCTTGTTAGGGCTGCTGTAAAATATGCGATTAATAAAAAATTGAACCGAGTAACCATAGTTCATAAGGGGAATGTTATGAAATATACTGAAGGTTCTTTTAGGGATTGGGGGTATAAATTGGCTCGTAGAGAATTCAAAGACCTGATTATAACTGAAGACGAACTTTGGGAAAAATTTAATGGAAATATTCCAGAAGAAAAAATACTTATTAATGATCGAATAGCAGATAGTATGTTTCAGCAAATATTGACTAGAACAAATGAATATCAAGTCATTGCAACTCCAAATTTAAATGGTGATTATCTCTCAGACGCTGCTGCTGCCCAAATTGGTGGTTTAGGAATGGCTCCAGGTGCAAATATAGGAGATTATATTGGTCTATTTGAAGCTACACATGGTTCAGCACCTAAATATACGGGACAAGATAAGGTTAATCCTTCAAGTCTCATTTTATCTGGTGTAATGATGTTAGAGTATATGGGTTGGGACAAAGCTAGTGAAATTATAATAAATGCAGTTCAAAAGACCATTAAGCAGAAAAAAGTCACATACGATTTGGCAAGATTAATGGAAAATGTGGAACCCATTAAATGCTCAGAATATGGAAATGCAATTATTAAGAATATGGAATTTAAAAATTTATAATTTAAATCGTGTGTTAATATGACTTCGAAAAAAGATCAATTCTTAGTTTTTTTAAAACCAGATGCTTATTTAAGAAAATATGTTGGAGCAAAAATCTTAGACAATATTCACAGAAATAAGGATTATAGAATTCTAGCTTTTAAAGAAGTTACGATGTCTGATAAACATGCAAAAAGACATTATCAAGAACATGAAGGCAAGGATTTTTTTCCATGGTTGCTAAAATTTATCAAACTCGGTCCTGTTCTAGCAATGATAGTTGAGGGTGACATTCAGAAGTTTAGGGATTGGACAGGGTCTACAAAGTGTCAAGAAGCCGATTCTCAGAGTATTCGTGGGGATTTAGGGATTTATGGAGGAGTCAACTTAGTACATGCCTCAGATAGTTCCGAAACTGCAAAAAAGGAATTAAAAATATGGAATGAAGAAATTGGATTAACTATTGATGAAAATGTGGAAAAAAAAATAGAGGATTATGTTTCTAAATGGTCAGTAAATGATAACAATTATTCCAAAAAACTGCAAAAACGTTGTTCAGAGCTAGTCAACTCTAAAAATACAGAAGATGAAATTAGAAAAAAATTAATAGAATTATTAAAAGAAGAATGTTACACATCTGATAAAGAAAAAGTAAAAATATTCACTGACGTAATAATAGAAGCTTGTAAATTATAAAAAATCGGACTTTTTCTAGATTTTTCTATAGAATTTTGTCCATTTTAGTTTTCTTGGATTTCTACGCAATTTCATATGATTCTTACGGCATTTATTTGTACAATAAAAACTTACAGTACCGTCTAACTTAACGTACATCGATCCAGTACCGGGTTCAATATCATGACCACAAAACACGCATTGTCGTATTCTTACCATTTTTTTACCTTTTAATATTTCTATGGAGCTTTTATTTTTCTGGCTTCTCGTTCGGTTTCTCTCATCATTAATACGTCGCCTATTCGAATTGGACCTTTCACATTTCGTGTTAATATTCTACCCTTATCTCTACCGGTTAAAACTCTTACTTTAACTTGTAATATTTCACCAGTCATTCCAGTTCTACCAATTAGTTGTATTATTTCGCCCGGTATTGCTTCATCTGTATCTTCACTCATGTTTTATCTTAGCTCCTTTTATTACTTCAAACCCAGAGTACCAAGTTTATCTTTAATACCTGCAATCATTTTTTCTGCCTCACCAGGCTGAGTAATAGCAGCAGCAGCAGCAGGAACTTCTATTCCTATTGCCCTACCTAATTGTCTCTTACCAGGAACGTATAAGTATGGAACTTTTTTTTCGTTACAAAGAATAGGTAGATGCATAACAACCTCTGCGGGTTCTACATCACTTGCAATTACCACTAGTTTGGCAATTCCTCTTTCAATTGCCTTAGTAGCTTCATTTGTACCCTTTTTAACTTTTCCAGTATCCCTTGCCATTTCTAAAGCTTTTAAAGCTTCATCTTGTAATTCTTTAGGAGTTTCAAAACGTATAAATTTTGACATATTTCTTACCTTTATCTGGCATTAGCCTTCATCTTTAGTAATTAATAATAACTTTTCATTTTTCTTTTTAATACCTATTTTATTAATAAAATTAATCATTTTAACTTTTCTACTTTTACACCATCTTTGGCAAATTCAGTTAAAATTGGAACTCCACCAATTTTTTTTAGAGCAGATATAATATTAATTTGTTTAGCAGGTGGTGAAATTGCAATAATACAGCCTCCTCCTCCAGCTCCGGTTAGTTTTGCTCCATAAGCCCCTTTTTCTCTTGCGATATTAATAAATTGTGAGAGAAGACTTGTCGATACACCCAAAGCCTCCAATAAACCCTGATTTAAATTAAAAATTTCCCCTAATTTTACGAGATCCCCTTTTTTTAATGATTCAAGTGCATTCATAGATAATAGATTAATTGCATCAAAGATTTTTTTGGTAATTCTGGGAAAATTTTTATGCAATTTTGCAACCTTTTCAACCAAAATTCCAGTATTTCTTGGTTTTTCTGAATTGCAAATTATTAAAGGGAAATTTTTAGGAAGTTCCACTCGTTTTATTTCTTCACTTTTAGAATATTGAATACATCCTCCGTGAGTACATATAAAATTGTCAATCCCAGATGGTTTAGTATGAACGATTTTTTCCACATCAAATGCCATTTGAGAAATTTCATCGTTAGTAAGATTTAGGTCAAATGCAGTCTCTATTGCTTTAACGGTTGCTACAAATACGGCTGCAGAAGAACCTAACCCAGCACTAGGTGGAATTTCTGACCAAATTCTTAATTTCATTCCTTTATTTAATTTAAACTTATTTATCATCATTTGACAACATTTTACTATCGGTTTTAAAGGAACGAGTTTTTTATCCAACTTAATTTCTGCAATATATGGAAATTCTTTATGTAGTTGATAGTCCATTGCCTCAATGTCAATTTTTTTGTCAGGAATAATTTCTATAGAAGTATATGCACGTAAATTCAAAGCGGTGACAATAGCTTTTGTTCCATAGACGACAGCATGTTCTCCAACAAGAATGCACTTTCCAGGTGCTGATGCAGTGCAAGATATCAATTTTTATCCCCTCATAAGAATTTAATTAAGTAAATAATTTGTCTTCTCGTAGGTTCTCCAATTAATCGAGTTCCATCTTTTAAGAATGCTATCACTTCCTTTCTTCTTCAAAATGTGGAAGTCAAAACATAAAGAGACAAATCAAATACAATATTCCTATTATTATAATTTATTTTATTATATCTATTATATTTTTATCATATGCTCAATATTCTGTAAGGACAATCGTTATTGGCTAAGATCTCCTCCATTAAAACTTTCATTGATGACATAATATATTTGTTATACAGTAATATAAAAACACCAATTTTCTAGTCTTCTTAATTTTATTAAGTTAGAATGATTTATATATGCGGTTGCTAAAATTTACAAATTAATTACCCGCCTTCACCGATTTCTCAAAGTAGTTTATATATTAGGTTGGAAATAATACTGTATGGCAAAAGCAATATCAAGAATCTGTGTTTAGAATCGACTCATATTCAACTTTAAATATTTAAAACAACTATGATATTATAAGAAAAATAAGTGATGTGTTATGGGAGAATATACATTGGGAGAACGGAACACAATGGGAGAATGGATTACTTATCTTGCAATGATACCTAAATCAATTGCTGAGGATTGGGGGGTTCTAGCAGACATTGGAAAAACTAAAGTATCCGTTAATGATAATCTCGACAATTTAGACTTTAAAAATTTTAAATTATTATTCCATATTCAGGCAGAAAATTTACAAAAAGTTAAGTTTGGTTTTTATACAATAGATGATGATAAGTACGAAGATCCCCGTGCCTACATTATTACTAATTTTATTGATTTAAACGAATACGAATATCATGAAACAGTTCATTGGAAAATTGTTCTTGATAATTATTTCATGGTTAGAGAGGTTCTTAGAAAAAAAAGCTGTTATATATATACAGAAGCTTGGGAGGATTACCGTTTTTGGGATCTTAAGAGGATTGTTCAAAAATTAGACAATTTAAAAGAGGAAAAAAAAAGAATAAACAGTAGAAAATATTACTTAATTCTAAATACTATTGGATGGGATGCTATAGGATGGGAAATTGACAATCCAGAAAATAAGGAAAATAATATCTCTTATGATTCTTGTAAGGAAATACTTATTAATCCTAACATACTCCTACCAGAAATTGAAATATTATATTTAGAGGGATTCTATGATGGCGTGCCTCTTTGGGAAAAACCCTACCTAAAAACAAAAGGTTATCAATGGTCAGCAGAAAATACAACACCAAATAGGATGTATTGGGATTGGCCATAAGAATTTAATTAAGAGAAATAATTGTTAAGTTAACCTTTTTGACTAAATTCGCTTATGTGTTTAAGTAAGGGAACGTGAGAAATCAGCATTCTTCGACAACAATATCTCTTAAGTCCTATATCATCTAGAATTTTGTTTGTATTTTCGTCTCCTTCCTGTTGAATCCTTTGACTAAATGTTTCCCATCTATCTGCAATTAATTTACCGCAAGTAAAGCATCTAATAGGTATTATCATATATCATCACCTACATTTTATATCTTTAAAGGAGAATACTAATTATCTATAGCTTTTTTGTCTTCTTGCTCTAGCACTCTTACCCCCAAACTTCTTAGGTTCTGTTCTTCTTGAATCACCGGATAGTAAAGTCCGATCATACTGAATAAATTTTTTCTTAATCTTCTCAGAATTTGTCCATTTATATAATCCACGTGCAACTGCAATTCTAACAGCTTCAGATTGCCCTATAAATCCTCCACCTTCTACTTTTACTTTAATATCTAATTTCTCAGTGACTTTTTCCCCAGCGATGATAAGTGGTTCCATAATAATTAATTTAGCAAATTCAGGCTCGTATATCTCAAGAGGTTTTTTATTTATTCGAATCTTGCCTTTTCCTTCTCGAATTGTGGCCCTTGCAATAGCCGTTTTTCTTTTTCCTGAAGATAGAACTACTTTTACCATTATTAAACCTCAAATTTTTTTCTCTAAGGGTGTCCAACCAATCTCCTGGGCTAATTCACCTAATTTCATATAGTTTCCTCTTATATGATTTAGATTAATGTCTTCTAATGATAAGGTTTTTTTATTTTGTAATTCAAGAGGGATTCCAATGTAGACTTTTAATCGTTTATAAGCCTTTTTTCCACGTTGTTTCTTCCAGGGAAGCATACCACGAACAGTTCGTTTTAATAAAAGGTCCGGTCGACGAGGATGGAGTGGTCCACGCCAAGGGGCTGTAGCAGTCCTTATTCCTAACCATGTTTTATATCTTTCTATTATTTCTCTTTTCCTACCAGATATTATTGCTTTTTCAGCATTTACAATATTGATATATTCCCCTAATAATAATCTTTTTGCAACAATACTTGATAATCTACCTAAAATAAGTCCGTCAGCATCAATTATAGTTACTTTCAAAATTTATGATTCTCCTTCTTATACAATTATTTTTACATTTTTTCCTTCTGGATTTCGTTCCATTAATTTTTGAATGGTTATACATTCACCTTTAACTTTCTTTACCTTTTCTTCGCAGTCATTAGAAAAAGCATAAGCAGCTAAGACAATTTTTTTATTTAAATCTCCTGTAGCAAGAACCTTACCAGGGACTACAATTGTTTCATTTGGCTTAACTAACCTATTTATTCGTCCTAAATTAACTATAATGTGATCTTTTCTTCTTTTTGATAGAGTTTTGGCAACAGTTCTCCAAACTCTTCTTTTTGTGCTCCACAATTTTTTTAATAAATCTTGTTTATCGGGATTTGGAGTTTTAAATATATCGATTTTAGGCATATTGTTTCACATGTTATAATTCTTCTAAATCTTCAAGTTTTTCCTGCAACTCTTTTCCTTTATTTTTTAAAATTGTCGCTGCTTCTATTACTATTCTTTCAGGCGGTAAAGCACCCGTACTCTCTACTTTTAATATACAATTATTTTTATTCCAACTAATCTTTATAGCGTTTTCTTCACAGGCATTTTCACATATCTTACAAAGAGAACAATCTAATATATTTTCTATAAATATTCTTTCATCTACTATTCGAATTAAATTGTGTGGACATTCTTTAGCACAGGTTCCACAACCCGTACATTTCTCATAGTTAATATTTATTATTGGTAAATATGAAAATGAACAAGTTCCCACAGCTTGCCACTTCGCATGTTTCATTCCTTGCCCTAATTTAGCATATGCTTCAAGTACTATTTTTTGTCCTTTTTCCAGTTTTACAATTGGAATTTTCGCCGAGGAAGGAATCGATTCAGGATCTTGAGATTCCAAGTCTCCAGAATATACAGTACTTCCTTCAGCTTCAGCCGTTTCTTTCCTTAAGGTGAATGCCACTTGACATTGGGGACAACCCGTTCCTCCGCATGAGCAATCATCAGGTAATACAAAAGATTCTAAATCAGTTTTTATTGGTATTAACCCTAACCTTTTAGCAATAATTTCATCATATAAAGGGCTGGAATTTTCAACAATCCAGACATCTTCAATTGCTAAAGTAGGAACTTCAGCTAACATAATGCGTCGTAAAGAGTTTACAAAGCTAGGTTCAAAGTCCTCTATAATAAATTTAATACTCTCATGATTTTTTTCTATAATTTTTATATCCAAATATTACACCAAAAATAGAATTTTTATTAATAACTATACTCTTCTACCACGTCGTCCTCCAGGGCGACGAGTTCCATCATGTGGTATAGGGGTTACTTCTTCAATCCTACCTATACGTAGACCTGCTCTTGCTAAGGCACGAATTGCAGCCTGTGCTCCAGGTCCAGGAGTTTTAGGACCATGCCCACCAGGGGCTCTAACTTTAATATGAATTGCGGTTATTCCTTTTTCTTGAGCTTCAGCTGCGGCACGAGCTGCTGCTTGCATAGCTGCATAAGGACTGCTCTCATCCCTATCAGCACGAACGATCATTCCGCCCGAGTATCTTGCTATTGTTTCAGAGCCGCTTAAATCAGTAATATGAACAATTGTATTGTTATAGGAGCTGTAGATATGTGCCATGCCCCATTTAATTTCTTTTTCTTTACTCACTTTAACTTAAACCTCAAATAGTTTCTATTCTAAACATTCCTCATAGGATGATCTGGATTGCTATAAGGCGAATTTGATGAATAATTAATACTTTTTTCTTCTCTTCTTTTCACCAAATGACCTGGCGAAGTGACTTTCTGCCCAGCAATTGCGATGTGACCATGGGTAATGAGCTGACGAGAATGGTATATAGTAACTGCTAGACCAAGATTAAATACCATAGTCTGTAATCTTCTTTCAAGAATATCTTCAATTGTTAATCTTAATATGTCTTCAACATTTGCAGTTTCTGGTAGAAGTCCTATTTTATTTAGACGGCTATTGAGTTCTTTCATAACTAAATCTCTTTCTTCTTCAGTAAGTGAAAGTAATTTTCTTGCGCGGCCTCTGTATTTTGAAACCATTGATTGAAGACGCCATATTTCTTTTTTATTCCTTAGACCATATTTCCCTAAAAGGTTCAATTCCTTTTCTAATCGTTCTTTTTGCCATTTATTTCTAGGTTTAGAATATTTTTTTCGATGTTTTTTAGGATCACCCATAAATTTCCACCTTTTATTTCTTCATCTGTTTCATTAGTCTTTTGCGATGTACTCCCACAACTCCACCTCTCCTTCCTGTAGTACGTGTTCTTTGTCCTCTCAATTTTAATCCAAGTTGGTGTCGAATTCCTTTATAACTTCTAGTTCTTTTCAGCCTATCGATATCGCTTTTATTTACCAGTATTAAGTCGGATCCAATAATATGGTGATCTCCTCCCTTAATTATATCCTTTTGCCTATTCAATAACCAAGATGGAACTCCATTTTCTTGTGGATGGAGTATGATCTCTTCTATTTTTTTGATTTCTTTATCAGTTAAAGTGCCAAGACGAACAGTTGGAGACAAATTTGCCTTATTAATAACCACACTAGCAAAGCGTTGGTTTATACCACGAACTTTAATTAAACCATATTTTAATGGTTTTGTACCGTCTAAGTCTGTTCCAAATAGACGAATTATATGACGAAATTCCGATGACATAAAGATTTCCTTTTTTTATTTAATTTACATATGAGATATAAAATTTTATCTTATATTCTAATTTTATTTTTTTGTTCTTTCTTTATCAGTGTAATATATGAAGATGAGGGATAATTTAAAACTCTTATCTTTCAAATTCATCTTGCTAGTTCTTCTTAAGATCTACCTTTTTTCTAATGTAGTCATTATTAAATAATTTTATTAATATTTCTTAACATTTTTACTATATTCAATAGTAAAAATTTAATAATTACCTATTTATCAAAGGATGATTCGAATTTATGACTTTAAATTATAGTTTGGACTATTTCAAAGAACTTATCAGAACTAGGGCATTTATATTTGGA
The DNA here is from genome assembly GCA_013375355.1 of Candidatus Helarchaeota archaeon. The sequence goes on along the minus strand of JABXJV010000184.1, from coordinate 15,059 downwards.
TTGATTATTCGAATTTCATCAATTTTTGTCCTTTTAGGTCTTGCGAATTTATTAAATGATTTAAATGATATGAATGAAATAGTCTATAAAGGCTTGATTTATATTGGTAGAGGAATCAATCCATATGGGCAATGGTATTTTTTAAAGATTTTTAATTATGGTTATTTCGAAGGTCACAATCAAAACAATTTTGGTTATGGTCCATTTATGTTTATTTTATATTTACCGACCTTATTATGGCCTGCTGAATTTGCTACCATTGGCACAATGGATTTCATGCCAGCATTTGTGTTAATGAATAATATTTTTGACTTTCTTACTTTTTATCATCTTCACAAATATGAAACATTTAAAAAAATTTCATGGATTTATTGGGCAAATCCAATCATGGTGTTGGTTGGAGCCTTCAGTTTTTTTAATTCATTATTCTTCTTAATGGCATTAGGATTTATTAATCTTGAAAACACTAAATTATCATCCTTTTATTTCGCCCTAGCAGCTATATCATATCAATATATCTTGATTTTCATAAGTTTTATTTTTATATATCATAGGAATAAATTGAAAAAATTTATTATTGGATTAGTGCCCGCCATAATCGTACTTGGGATTTTTTTTGTATTGGGGCCGAAAATTTTTACTAATGATGTTTTTTTAATGCAATTCGGACGCCAATATATTCCCTGGACAAGTATTTGGGCTAAGGATGTTCCAATTGCTTACGCTTGTTCAATACCTGCATTGGTATATAATATGACTGGAAGTGGGTTAAATGTACCTGCATACCAATTATTTTGCACTTTAAATAATTTAACTTCTGAACCTCTTCCCCTTATATGGTTACTATATCCTTTTAATTTTCAATTTGATTTTGGTATTCAAATTAGTACGTATTTAACAATCCTAGCAATAATCACCCTTTGTATTTTGTTACTTCATAATTTCACTAGTAATGATAGAGATCGAACATTTGACTATATGATTATAACGTATTGTGCTTTAATTATTGCTAATCAGACTGGATTATATCACTATTGGTTTATTTTATTAATTCCTTTATTATTTTACTATAAAAAAGAAGATTTTTACAAAGAATTAGAAACTCACTAATATTGATTATAAAAATCTTCTTAATAAAAGCTAAAAACTAGATAAATTATCATATAGTATTCATATAAGAAGAAATTTCTTCATCCTTGTATTTTTCTACCTCTTTCCATTTGTATTTTGGCTTTGTAAATATACTAATGAACCAAATCCATTGTATTATAAACATCCAAAATCCATAAAGGAGAATCGCTTTCCAGCTATGTTTGTAGTTTCCTAACAACAATTTAGATTTTGTGAATTGTAATAAAGTTAAATATTTCATGAGAGTAGTGATTAAAAGTAAAATAAACCCGATATGGCCTAAATGCATAGGTATTATCTCAAAAATTGCTAAAATTATTAAAATTAAGGAAAACATCTCGATTGCTAAGGGAACTCCATATATATTTACTGCGCCAATATGATAAGTATAGTGAAAACGACATTGCCATCCACCTCGAAACCATCTAAGTCGTTGCTTAATTGGTTGTGGGTGAGGTCTAGTTACTACTTTAACCCTTTGATTGAATAGAAATGCAGTCTTAAAACCGGCTTTAGCAAATTTCCAAGTAAGTGCGATATCTTGTAAATGGATATGTTCGACACCTTCATATCCCCTAATTTGTTCGAATGATTTCTTTCTAAAGCACATACTACCACCCCACGAGGCACCACCTACCCCCACAGACTGTCTCGCTCTATCAAGTGCTCCTAAAAATGCAAATAAAAATCCACTGAATTCGAGTCTTTGAAGATTTGCACTTAAACTATCACCAATAATTATACCATGACTCCCCACTATTCCTACTTCATCAGGATTATGAGGAGTTAAAGGATAAACAATAAATTTTAGCCATTCGCGCGAAGGTATACAATCAGCTTCAGTAACTGCAATTACTTCGTTTTTAGCGGCTCTTACACCTTTAGTAATTGAATAAGAGATACCATTAATATGCGGAGGGGGTGGGGGAGGTCTAATTAATTTGATTTTTCCCTCAGGATACCTTTTGGCAATATTATTAATAATATTAGGTGTATTATCGGTGGATTCATCAACAACTAGTATTTCAAACTTGTTTTCTGGATAATCCTGATTAAGAATAGCATTTAAACAATTTTCAATATCTTTTTCTTCATTCTTGGAAGCTATGATTACAGAAATAGCTGGTTTAAAACCTTCACCATATAAAAATTCATTCCATTGAACTCGGTGGTATATGCCGTAATAGATAGCAAAATGATATATTATATACCATACACTAACAACTATAACTGCAATTGTTATGTTGTCTAATAGAGTTAAAGCCATTTTCCTTTGCCCGGAGGTAAATAAATTCTGGTTATGAACTGTTTTAATTGTTTAGATTTTATTGATAAAATCCTTATTAAAAGTTATTAATCAATTTTACGATTTAGGAAAAATTGAAGAAATAAAAGATTATAAGATCTTGTTGAATTTTTAATGTCTTTCCATATACATTAATCTTGGATTTTTCTCGAAGTACTCTATACTATCCTTTATTGATTTAATTATTGGTAATTGAGGATAATATCCATATTCTTTTTTTGCTTTGGAATAGTCACATATTAATACTTCAACATCTGCTTTACGAAATCGACTTTTATCTATAATAAGATCATATTTTTCCAAGTTGGCAACTCTTGCAGATAATATAACTAAATCTCCTATTGATATACCAGCTCCATGACCCAAATTTACAATATCTCCATTTTTACCTTTTTCTACGCTTAACAAATATCCTTGTAGAATATCTCGGACATCAGTGAAATCTCTAACTGGTGCAGGATTACCAATAATTATCTTCTTATTATCAGAATTTTTAGCACGGGCGATTTGTCTTGTGATTACAGATGTAACAAACTGTAATCCACGTCTGGCACCTGTGTGATTGAATCCTCGAGTAATTCTGACCGGAATTTTATAATTTTCGAAATGTGTAAGACAAATATGTTCGCATGCTTGTTTAGAGGCAGCATAAGGAGATAATGGGCGTATAGGATTGGTCTCTTTTATTGGCAACTCATCGATATATACCCTACCATATTGTTCCGACGAGCATGCCATCTGTACTGCTTCAATACTAATGCCATCAAGAATTCTGACAGCTTCGAGTACATTAGAAGTCCCAATTACATTAGTTTCGTAAGTTTCTATAGGATTTCGTATTGATGTAGGAACAAAACTTTGTGCACCTAGATGAAAAACATATTCTGGTTCAAATTTTCTAAAAGCAACAATGATGGGATCTAAATATTTTAAATCTCCCTCAAATGTGGTTATTTTTTCCATGACATGCTTTATATTGGGGTATTCTGGAACGCTATGTCTCCGAATTAACCCCCCTACTTTAGCACCAAATTCTAATAATTTATCAGTTAGGTGACTCCCGACAAAGCCACTTATTCCTGTTATAAAAACCCTGCTATCTTTCCAATATTCTGGTTTTGTTAGATCTTTAAATTTGATACCTTCAAATTTTTTTAAATATGGTTCCATATTGTCAGGATCAACTAAATATCCTTCTTTACGCAATTTCTGTTTAATTTCATCGAGTCTATTTGGCATTTAGATTACAACCAAGTTAAATATATTTCGACAAATACGACTTATTTTTAAAAACTTTACGAGTCAAATAAATCTTTTAACTTTTATTTTTTTGAAGTAAATAATCAATTTATAAATTTTTATAAAACAACCAAATACATTTTTTAAGATTAAATAGGTTTTTCATTAAGGTATAAAAAATGAAATACTCTCGTGTTCTTGTTACTGGAGGCGCAGGATTCATTGGTTCACATCTAGTTGATGCTTTGGTCAAGAATGGGGTTACAATTAGGGTTATAGATGATTTATCTTCTGGGTTCAAACAAAATTTAGAACATTTAGATAAGATTGAATTCATAGAAGAGGATATATCCAAACTTGATGTAATCCAAAAAGTCGTTTCTGATATTGATATTATTTTTCATATAGCTGCAAATGCTAGTGTTCCCATGAGTGTTGAAAATCCAACACTAGATTATATGTCAAATATGACAGGTACTTTTAATTTACTCAAGACTTGTTTGGATTCTGAAGTAAAAAAGATAGTCTATGCTTCAAGTGCAGCTATTTTTGGAGAACCTAAATATTTACCAATTAATGAAGAACATTCAAAAATGCCAATATCGCCTTATGGTGCCTCCAAATTAGCAGCGGAATTGTATGGGTTTGCGTTTCAAGAAACTTATGGAATAAAATTTACATCTTTAAGAATTTTTAACGCAATCGGTCCACGTCAACCAAGATATGTAATTTTTGATTTTTTAAATAAATTGAAAAAAGATAATTCGAATTTAGATATTTTAGGTACTGGAAAAAATATTCGAGATTTTATTTATGTGGGTGATGTGGTAAAAATTTTTATTGATTGTGCTGAAAAAGCGATTTCTGATGGAGAAGCATATAATTTGGGAACTGGCGTTGGTATTTCTATAACAGAGCTTGCTATAAAGATTTTGAAAGAATTAAACCTAAATAATACTAAATTAACCTACACTGGTTTCAGTTGGAAAGGAGACATTTTGAAATTAATCTCAAATCCAAATAAATTGAAAAAGGATCTTAATATCAAAAAGTTCACTCCATTATCTGAAGCACTTTCTGATGAAATTAATTGGTTTCAACAAAAAATTGGCAAAATCTAGATTTATTATATTTTAAGATTGTAAATTAAAACTTTTTATAGAGATTTTCTAAAAGAATTAATAACTAGTTTAAAACATATTTAAAAAAAAATTCGTTTAATAACAGATATAACAAAATTTCAATCTATTTGAGATCATTTATATTCGGGAGTTTAACTTTGAGTGTAACCCAAAGTGTAAAGAAGGTCGTATTTTCAGCTTTATTAACAGCCCTAAAAGATATAATGGGCGAAGATGGGAAAAAAAGTATACTCCGATTTGCGGGTTTATCTCAATACATTAACAAAGAGGTTCAACCCAGCCTTAGTGAGTCGATCTCGTTTGACGAATTTAGTGCACTTTTAAAATCTATGAATTCTCTTCTTGGTCATGGAACTCATGCAATTCTTTACGAGTCTGGAAGAAAATTCGCACTTTACCTATCCCCATTTGGCATTTCCTTAAAAGATATTATTAAAAAATTAGAGGAGTGGTTAGGAGGAGAATGGTCAATCCAGAAAGATATAGATGATCCTGATGTAATACATATTACAGTTAAGAATAATCCTATTAGCCAGGGTATCACTTCATCTAACCCTGTTTGCCATATAATTAGTGGGACCCTCGCGAGATTCAAAGAAGAGGCAACAGGCGAAAAATTTCTTGTCAAAGAAATAATGTGTATTGCTATGGGGAATGAAACTTGTGAATTTATCATTAAACCTGAGAAAGCCACTAAAATAAAAGAAAAAATTAGTTGATTATTAACTTATGAAAAGAGTTTTTTTGTAATGTCAAGAAAATTTGTATTCAAAGTCATTGTAATAGGCAATCCAGCCGTTGGGAAGACATCTCTTATAAAGAGATTTTCAGAACATAAGTTTGAAACTGAATATAAGCCGACTTTGGGTGCAAATATTCTAATTAAGGAAGTTGAAATTGAAAACATTTTAATTAAATTACTTCTATACGATATCGCTGGACAAATGAAATGGTCAGAAGTCAGGCAACTTTATTATAAAGGAGCGCAGGGTGCAATAATTGTGTATGATTGTACAAGACCTGGAACTTTTAACTCAATAACTAAATGGCACGGGGAATTATTAAAAAATGCAGGGGCTATTCCTAAGGTTTTACTCGGAAATAAAGTAGATCTAAAAGATAAAAGAAAAATTGATAGTACCCAGGGAGCAGAACTAGCCTCAGAATTAAATTGCCATTTTTTCGAAACTAGTGCTCTAAATGGAACAAAAGTGGTTGATGCATTCAACAATATTGCAAAAACATTGCTTAATAGACAATAAATATAAATTTTGAATCTTTTTTTGGTTAGAAAAGTATTTTCGTTTGATAAATAACATTTTTTTTATTTTATCAGTTATATTGGCGCCGGGAGAGGGATTTGAACCCTCGCGCTCCGAAGAGCACGGACTTTCTTAAAAAACTCAAGGCCCGCGCCGTAAACCACTTGGCTACCCCGGCTTTTCCTTTTGATTTTTTAAGTTCTCATATTTTTTCTTAGATTCAATGAAAAGAATTTACTAATGTATAATAATCTGTCGAATAAAAATATCAAAGACAGTCTATTTATTTAAACAAAATATGAAAACCTTTTAAGTTAAAAATAGGTCTATAAGCAATTTATCTAATTTTAAATTTGAAATTCTGCCCCAATCGGAACGTAAATAAGGAAATATAAGAGATCTTACTATTTGTGGCATTTTTTCCTTAAATATCTCCTGCAATAGATCCATATAATATTTTAACATAGTGCTTAAACCTTTTATAAGCTCTTGATCATTAATATCTCGTTGAAAAACGTTCATTGTTAAAAGATCCCATCCGGAATCGGAATAGGAAATTTTTTGAAAAGATTCTGGTAAAACCTCTTTTAAATGTCGCATCTTTTCATCGAGTTGTTCCCTTCCTTTTTTTATTGTATGTATTATCTTAGATAAACGATTAAAAATGTGTTGAAATACTTCCAAAATGTCCATCAGTTCAGCAGCATCAGTAACTTTTTCAAGTTTTTTCCAATGATCTGTTAATTCATCAATTTTTTCAGTAAATACTTCAAATTTGGTAATATTACCATCCCATTTTTCACTAAAGTCATCCTCTTTAGATTCTGGATATTTTTTAGTAAAATTTATCCTTACTACATTTACCTGAGAACGAATATTAGAAGTTTTATCGATTTTCTCTGCAGCTGCAATATATAATAGGTTATCTTTATCAATATAAACCCACTTTAAACCGCCCATTTCTACAGATTCTATACCTTGTTGTTTAGTAGAAACTTCCTCAGAGAATCGATATAAAGCACTCAAGAAACTGGTCAAAAGATCTGGATCTGTTGCTACATCACCATAACTTCTATTAAACATACATCTGCCTGATTTCTTTTCAACAATCCAAAACTCTTGAAGAATCTTTTCCACTCTCTTTCTAGAATCTTACATAATATTTGGAGGTGAATATTAAATAATTTTAAGTTAACAAATTGAATTGGTTTTTTATATAATTATATAGGTAAAGGTATATTTTAAATTGATTTTTTAATGCAAAACAATAATTTTTTAACTTAAGAATTTAGAACTGACTTAAAATGGGAAGCTTTAAGTTTCTTGAGCATATAAGCGATGTATATATTGAAGTACAAGCTAGAAATTTGAGCGAAGCTTTTGAAGAAGCAGGTAAAGCAGTTTTTGCGACAATGACGAATCTACAGCATATAGAACCAATAATCAAACTTGAAGTTAGATTGCAAGCCGAGGATAGAGAGGCTTTGCTTTTTGATTGGCTTGGAGAATTGATTTATATTTTTGATACAAAGAATCTTATTTTTTCTAAAATTAAAATACATCAATTAAAATTAATAAATGGGAAAATTGAGTTGTATGGGGAATTATGGGGTGAAGAATTTGATCCCCAAAAGCATGAATCAAAAACAGAAATAAAAGCTCCAACTTACAGTTTAATGGAAATTAAAATATTATCTGACAATGTAATTTTAAGATTTGTACTGGATATTTAAAGAATTTTCATGTAAATTTGTCTTAAAAACAAAATTCTTAAATAAACTAATTCAATTTTATAAATTGAAATAATATGGTAATTAAAGCTGATTAATTATCAGATATATCATAAGATCCTAATTTTTAGAATTTTATTAGATAAGTATGTTTGAAAATTCTATTTTAATAACATATCTGAGGTAAAATAATATGTCAAGAATTGACAGATCGAACATTCCGATTAAAAAGTTAGAGGAATACGTATATGAAATTTCCCCAACTTTTAAGCAAGGAATGAAGGTCCCTGCTAGAGTTTATTGTAATGAGCAATTGCTGGAAGCTATGAAAAGGGATCGAACACTCCAGCAAGCGTCTAATATCACTTTTCTACCAGGTATTACTAAGTTTTCCGCTATTCTTCCTGATGCACATCAAGGTTACGGTTTCCCTATAGGCGGAGTTGCTGCTATAGATGTAGAAAAGGGAGTAGTTTCGCCAGGAGGGGTTGGGTACGACATCAATTGTGGTGTACGATTAGTTAGAACCAACCTTTTTCAAAAAGATATTAAACAATTAAAGGAATTAATAAATTCACTTTTTAGAAATGTTCCATCAGGATTAGGTTCTAAAGGAAAAATTCGATTATCAAGAAATGAGCTAGACCAAGCAGCGGAAACTGGTATGGAATGGGCTGTAGAAAATGGTTATGGGTGGCCAGAAGATTTAAATCATGCAGAAGAAGGTGGAAAATTGGCTGGAGCTGACGCACACACCATTTCAAATAGAGCAAAAGAAAGAGGGATTCCACAATTAGGTAGTTTGGGGTCTGGAAATCACTTTTTAGAGATTCAAAAAGTAGACAAAATATATGATGAAGCAATTGCAAAAAAAATGAAAATATATGAGCCAGGGCAAATTCTAGTCATGATTCATTCGGGAAGTCGAGGTTTTGGGCATCAAATATGCACAGATTATTTGAGGGAAATGGAGCGAGCAATGCATAAATATAAAATAAAATTACCAGACAGAGAATTAGCATGTGCACCAGTTTCTAGTGCTGAAGGTCAACGATATTTAAAAGCAATGGCTTGCGCAGCAAATTTTGCATGGGCAAATAGACAAATGATTATGCACTGGGTTAGAAGCAGTTTTGCGAAATTATTTAATACCTCAGCTGAAGACTTAGATTTAAATCTTATTTATGATGTAGCCCACAATATTGCTAAAATAGAAGAACATAAAATTAATGGCGAAAAGAAAACATTTTGTGTTCATCGTAAAGGTGCAACAAGAGCATTTCCTCCTTTTCATCCGGCATTAAATACCGCATATAAGGAGATTGGACAACCAGTATTACTTCCTGGTAGCATGGGAACAGCATCATATTTGTTACTTGGTGGAAAACGTTCATTAGAATTATCTTTTGGTTCAACAGCACATGGTGCAGGCAGAGTTTTATCTAGATCTGCGGCTAAGAGAAGATTTTGGGGCGAAACTATAAAAAAAGAACTTCAAAGTAGAGGGACTTATGTAAAAGCTGCATCTATGAAAATTATAAGCGAAGAAGCTCCAAAAGCCTATAAAGATATTGATTTGGTTGCCAAAGTTAGTGATAAACTAGAAATAGCAAAAAAATTAGTTAGAATGGTGCCGATTGGGGTTACTAAAGGATAAAAAGAATAAAAAAATTATTTTTTTCTTTTTTAAAATATCAGACTCAAGAAAAAGCCTATTTGAGAGTAATATAAAACAAAAACGACAATACTTCCCCAGCAAATAAAGTTATATAATGTTTGTCTGTCGAAAAAAACTTTTTGAAATTTTCTAGGAATAGATGTTTTAGAATACACAAGGTACATATATCTCATAATAAAGAAAAATGCAAATGGTAACGTAATTGATAGCCATCCAAACCCAAAATAAGTTTCTTTTTGGATTGTGTATAAAAGGTATACAAGCAGAAAACTTGTTCCGCTTATAACGATATAATTTTCAATTAATGTTGGAGAATAATATTCATAGATAGCTTTATGTTTTTGAGCATCTTCTTGTAGAAGATCCAAGTCTGCTTTTCTCTTACAAAGAGAAATAAACAATGCTGCTAAAAATATTATTATAATTAACCATGCAGAGATATCTATTAAGGCTAAAAAACAACCAGTTATCGCCCTCCATACATAATTAACAGATATAGTTATCACGTCTGCAAAAGCTATGTTTTTCAATTTAAGATTATAAAGAAGACCTGTCAAAAATACGAGTATAACCATCACCCCCGACCATGGGAACCCAAATATGATATCGGGAAATATCAAATATCCAAATACAGGATGTTCGAATAAAAAGTAAGGATTGAAATAGAAAGCGGCACTAATACTTCCGATCAAAAGAATAGCGCAAAGAATCTTTGCAGATCTAACTGATATTTCGCCGGACGGAAGCGGTCTTTCTTTTTTATCCTCATGCAGTTTATCCTTCTCTATATCGATAATATCGTTGATTATATAGTTGGCTCCCGAGACTCCAGAAAGACAAAAAAATCCGATAATAAGAGTGATGTACAAATTAATATTAAATAGCGAATCATAGGGACTAACTCTGAAAATTAAGGGACCGATTAAATGAAAGTTTAGTAGTTTCCATAGCACATCTAAATTTAAAAAATTTAAACCAAAAATAGGTCCCATAAAAATTAAAGCGTTCTTATATTGTTGTTGCGGTCTTAGAAGCATAATATATTTTCTAAGTTTAGACATCTTGTTTCCTCGTAGTTATAATGATAAAATTTAATATATTTATGTAAGATTTCAATTAGAGATTGAACATTTTTAAAACTTTTTATGGATTTTATTATTTCATTAAAACACTTATGTCATTAAAAAATTATGTAGTAATTAATGATAAGAAATTTTTGAAACTTCAGTAAAAGCTCATACATAAAAAATTCCTTTGAATTTGCTTTTACCAAAATATAAAGCATAATTCGGGTTAATAGAAAATATATTTTTAGCGATAGAAAAAAATTTCATATAAAATACGAATATTTTTAAAATTTGCGCATTCTATTGACCTTAATATATTAAAAACTTTATATTTTATTATGTCATATTAATAATTATGCAGTTTAAAAATTATGTAGAAATTAATAACGAGAAATTTTTCCTAACAGAGAATCAATTCAATGAACTTCAGCTTAAAGTAAGAGATTTAACTTTATTAAATCTTCATGTAATTAAAGGAATAGAAAATTTAAGACCATTTCAAAGTCTATATTTCGAGAATGTAGCAGTTAGAGAAGGGGATATTTTAGATTTATTAACCAGATTAAATATGGATCACGAGAGAGAAATCATAAGATTATCTTTTCTAAATTGTGGAGTTAAGGAGATTAAGAACCTAGAAAAAATTGTAAATTTACAATCATTAGATTTGAGATCAAATAAAATTAAAAAAATAACAGGGTTAGAGAACCTAATAAACTTGAGGATTCTGAAACTGGATGTAAATTATATTAGTAAAATCTAAGGACTTGAAAAATTAGAGAATCTGACATCTCTATCAATTATAAATAACCAAATCTCTAAAATTGAAAATTTAGAAAATTTGAGGAGTTTAAATTATTTAGATTTAGATGAAAATAATATCCAGAAAATTGAAGCATTAGGGAAATTAATATCATTAAAAAACCTTGGTTTAAGTCACAATAACATACAAAGAATAGAAAATCTCGAAAATCTTAAGAATTTAAAATGGATTAATCTTGATAATAACTTAATTTCAAAGTTAGAAGGATTATCTCATCTAGATAAAGAAAGAAACAATCTATATTTGTATCTGAGGAATAATAAAATTCAAAATGTTGATTATTTACATTCATTTGAAACACTAGGTAATGTAGAAATAGATGGAAATCCTATGTCGAATGATGAAATATTCGCATTCAAAGAATTTGCTAGAAAATTTTTTAGAGATATAGATGTAGGAATCTAATAATAAGAGAACTAAACTCGATAAATATTATTATAATCTTATAAAATTCTTTTTTTTGTCAACATTTTATATTTATGATAATGTTTAGATATTATCCAGATAGGGAAAAATAATTTAAAATATTATGAAATATTAGAAAATAATCCAAACATCGTTATTTCTTATTACTGTTATGGACGGAAAACTTTAATGTCAAAAAAAATTGAGATGCAACTGCATGATATCCTAAGAAAGATGCTTGAAACTACTGCCATAAAATCTGCAGTAATTATAGATAAAAATGGACTACCAATAACTTCATTTAATAAGGAAACAAATAAACCCCTAGATAATGAGACTGAAATTGTGGCTGCGGGGTTAGGAGCTAGTATCCTTGCTTTAGCCACACGAAGCACAGACATGTATGAACATGGAACTTTATCTAAAATGTTAATCGATTCTGAAAATGGACAAATGATTGTCAAAAGTGCAGGAAAAAACGCACTTATTTTAGTAAATTTGCCAGCTGGTGCATCTTTAGGAATCACTCTCTTAGCCTTAAATCAAGCAGCTACAGAAATCGCCAAATTACCTTTAAGTCCTAAACAACCAATGAAAAAAGATGTAGATTTTTCAGATTTAAAAATTCATACGATGTGAACTAAATGAATTCACGTACAATTATTCAAAATTTTATGGAATTAAGTAAGAAGACTAAATTAAGTCTTGAAATTAAAGGAAAAATTGATGGGTTTTTAAAGAGATTTCCGAGAAGAGATCTTCGTAAAAAAGCAACTAAATTACAGCTATGGAAATTTCTAGATGATTTAAGGGGTTATGATGTAATTCAGGATCCTATTGATGGCATAATGGCAGATTTAGCAGAGAAATGGGGAAAAACACTAGGAAAAGCATTGAGAGAGCAAAAAATTTCTTAAAAATCCGTTTTTAAAAACATGTAAAGAAATTTTCCAGGTTAAAATTTCAATGAATTCTTTAAAACCTTTAGATTTAATTTTCAAATTAGAAGAAGAGATTGAAAAAAATAATCTAAAGAATTTTGAATTAAAAAGTGATTTTAATTCAGGACAAATTAATTTATCTCAATATACCTCAAAAGTAGAAGAAATAGAAAAGAAAAATAAAGAAATTTCAAATAAAATTACTTCAATAGAAAAAAATTTGTCTGAACAAGAAAAAATTTTAAAAAAAGAGATAGAATCAGTAATTAATAATTTTCAAGTGGAATTAAATCCTGAAAATGTAACTCATATTAAAGTAGATTTTTATTCCTCAATTGGCACTTATTATCTAGTAGAACTTAAATGCCAAAATTATCCAAATCGAATTGAAATTTCATTTCCTCCAGGACTGACAGATCTCCTCGGACCTCCAAATTCAATTGCCATAATTAAAGATTTTCCGCAACAACCTCCAGCTCATCTTGTTGATATTCTTCGAACAATTGAAGAAGAAATTCTGGGAAAATCAAGACTAGATGAGGAAGTCCAAAGTCTTTATCATGAATTTGATGTTGAACAACCCACAGAATTATCAACTAAATTAAAAATTCATATTTACAGTTTGGATGCTGAAGAATTTGATCTTGAAGTTGACTTGAAAGACTTTCCTCAACTCCCAAAAATCATTCCCTCTCAAAAAATGGAAAAATTCATTTTTTTAGATAGTTTAAAATCAATAAGATCTTGGAATCCGACTAGTAGTCATGTTGTTCACATACTTAGAGAAATTTCAGGGATTTTAGATAAGAAATTAAGAATTAATTTAGAATTGAAACTTTTGAAACAAAAAGATTTAGATGCGGTATTTGAATCAGTTAATAATATCATTCATGTTTCTCTTACAGAATCTAAAACAAATCCTAAAAAATATAAATTTGATATTCAAATTCCTAATAACTATCCTTCTTCTCCACCAGCTATAAACCTAGTTACTTTACCCGAAGATCAACAACTTTCAGAAAAATTTCAAAATGCAATTAATGATTTCATTATTGAATGGTTTCCTGCTTCTAATTTAGCTGAATTTTTTAATATTTTAAGAGATAGTATGGCAGAAACCTCTAAATTCGTATGCAGTACATGTAAAAATTTGGTTTGTCCTTATTGCTCAAAAAATGTTTCAGGAACAATTCCTGGAGTTCAGGGAGAGTTTGAATGTCAAATAAGGTGTACGCATTGTAAAAGAATTTTCCATAAATGTTGTTGGAAAGAATATGTAAAACACTCTCAAAAATGTCCAATATGTCAAGAACACATTAGTATTTGGTAATTATTTTGTTGTTGTTTTGATTACTTCTATAAAATCTTCTGGATTTACTTCGGGCATTTCCCAATCTTCGCGATTAAATATTTCTTTTATCTTTTTTTCGATAGATTTGTGATCTTTATAATTCAATCCCTTTAAAGATCTCTCCAGTTCAAATAAGTATGCAGTAGGTTTACAATAAAAGTCTCCTGAAAACATTACATCTTCAATGATTTCTTGGTTAGTAACCAAATGGGCAACAAGTAATTTTCGTGATTTATATCTTCCAAAATTTACTTTCCATTCTTTGGGAATATCGGCAAATTTTTTCTTACTAGAAAACTCAAAAAGAAAAGTTTCTCCATGTTTACGTTCATCACGAGCAATAGATTTTTCAATTCGCTTAATATCTTTTTCAGTTCGTTTATGCATTTCAAAATCAAAATTTAACTCATTTTTAAAAGAATCATAAAATGCATCTTTAACTTCTTCAAATGTTGGACAGTAACCAGTTTCCCTTTCGATGCTTGTGATCCCTCCCTTTAAATAATCTGCGATTTGAGTAAAATTCTTGTCTTTAATTTTTTCTGGAGGGATATTTGCACAGTCTATAAATTTATCGATGTCCATCTCTCCAATTGAAAGTATACAATTACAAATTAATAGATTACCGAAGTTTACAAAACCAAATCCTGTTATTTTCCTTTCATTACTCCCTTTTCCGATTTTTATGTCTCCGATATGTTTATACCAAGGATCTTTTACTCCAAGAATCTCATATGCATTTTTTATAACAGCACCTAATTTATGAAATGCAGTATCCATATCAGGAAAGGCTTTCTTTACAACTTCTTTATTTTCGTCAGCGACCATTGCCATAGCCATGCTAGATCGGTCCACAAAGATAGTACCTCCCCCAACTCCTGATCTACGCCCTACTAAGATGCCTGCATCTTTACATTTATCGTAATGAATTTCTGTATCTAGATCTTGAAAATAACCTAAACTTATAGCATATCCTTTAAATCC
>JABXJV010000183.1 GCA_013375355.1 Candidatus Helarchaeota archaeon | reverse complement strand
AATAGTATTTCCCTTAACTCTTTGATGTTTCCGCCACAGTCGGACTCTGTGTTCTCTGTGGTTAAATTTTGACAATACGTAATTTGAACTGGGGAGAAATTGTATGAAAAAGTATTTAGTATTTATTTTCATAATAATTGGGAGTTTTATTTTTAACGAAAAAATTTCATGTTCTCAGGAAGATAAAATCGTAAAAAATGAGAATGAAATAAACACAATCGAAAAAACACTTTTCGAACTGCAGGGCAAAAATCGGTTATTGATAAAAGATTCAGAAATCCTTGCAGAAGAGATAAATGAATTAAAAGTAAAAATTTCAAAAGATGAATCAATATGGGATAGACACAGACTCGAGGAAAAATTGAAACAATCTCAAGAACTTTCTGATGAAATCAAATCTTTAAATAGAAAAATCGAAAATGTAAGAAATCAATACAGAAATAAATTGAAGGAAGTCGTTAAACTTTACAATGAAAAAATCAAAACCGAAGTTAAAAACATGAAAAAAACAAAAGATGAAAATGCCTTACAGAAATTAAAAGAATTATATGATAAAAGGTCGGAATGGAGAGCGAAAATAGAAGATGAAATCTTTTATTCAGTTTTTCTCGTTGATGTAGAAATTAATCCGCTTGATGGACCAGAAGAACTCACAGAAAAGGGGGATATTTTAATGGATATTGCAGAAGATTTAAGAAGAAATATGGAAGCCCTCCAGAAGATAAAAGAGGAATTACAGGAAGAAAATGAGATAAGAACTGAAATAGGGGAATTTATCGAGGAAATATATCTCTTCGAAGAGCGAGAAAAAGGGCTTGTAGCTTCAGACTTAAATAAAAGTGGAAAAAGTGGATTAAGAGACGAATTATATGATTTTAAAAGACAATCTTATAGTAATTGGTTAAATGTGGGTGAAGGACCTGGAAGTAACTTTGAAGTTGAAATAGGGAGAGATTATCTATTCAGACTTTTTGAAGAATATAAGATGTTCAAAGAAGATGAATTTTCTGATGAAAGCATCGATGATTTAATTCAAAAATACTCTGAAATTATATCCAGACTAAAAACAAAATTTAAGGAGACAAAACAAAAAGCAGAGATGTTTTATAATAAGGCTGAAGAATTAATGATAATAGAAAATAAATAATTTTTTTACTCTCTTTTAAAAATTTAACAAACTCAATAAATAATTTATGAGATTTTCATTCACTTTCTTTAAAAAGATTATTTTAATACTTCTGTGCATATTTCTTTATACTGAGACAGTTTCAGGTAAAAACATCCCATCACTTAAATTCAAATCAAGGCTTAAAATAAGTGGGGAAATGGATAACAATATATGGGAAGATTCCGACAACGTAATCTCTGATAAAGCATTAAGGGTATTCTCAAATTTCGGAACAAGTGGTTACTTAACCAATAATACTCATTACAGATTTGGATTGAATGGAGGAGTAAGATTATATTCTGCACACTCCCAAGAAAACCGTCTCATAAGCACCTTCACAAGCAATATTTCAAGAAAACTCCCTTATAACATTGTCCTTGGGATTAATGGGCTTTTATTTTACGATAAATACAAAGAAGGCATAAGAGACAACAATTCCTATCTTGGTGAGGGATTCGTGAACATTCCGAAAGGAATCACCGATATCTGTGATATAGACGTATATTATCAATATTTCAGAACAGAATATGAAAAATATAATTCTTTTGATTTCTCCGAATCAAGATATCTCTTATCATTCAGAAGAAATATTAACAGCCGAACAATATTATCGATCTTTACAAGATTAGGCACCAGAAATTATAAAAGAAAGGCATTCCAGAAAAAAGAGAATGACTCCATAGATTATAAAAATGAAGTTCAGCATGACCTATCAGGCGAAATCGGATTGAATTTACAGTACTTCAGAAAATTTCTAATTCAAGCATTATTATTACACAGAAATAATAATTCGAACAGTTATGGATTCTCTTTTACCGAAAAGAAATTCAGCATCATTTTCGGGAGAAAAATTTTTAATGATTATATGTTAAAATTATACTTTGATATAGAATCAAAAAGATATAAAGACCATGGAGAGTTTTTTATTGTTATTGACATAAATGAAGATAAAGAGCAGGACAATAGGGGAATTATCGAAATTTCGAAAGATATTAGTGAAAATATTGCATTCGAAATTAGATTAGAATGGTGCAAAAATGAATCAAGAATCCGAAAACTCTATTATACTAAGTTCCTGTTATCCTCTGGACTTCTATATAAATTTTAAAACCCTCAGATTTCTGATACATACCCTCAGAAATCTGAAAGATTTAAACCAATAAGATTTAATCATGCAACATTATCTAAATATAAATTATTATTTAACAACGCCCGTTATAATGTGGCATAAAAATTGTATCTAATATTATGAGTTACAAAAATTTAAAAGTATATTTAATATTACTGGTACTTTCATTTTCCTGTTCAAAAAATCCTGCTTCGATTTCTGACCAGAAGGGGTTTCGGAGCATAATCCTCAAAGAGATTGGCGGAATAGCAGGGCTGAATAATTTTCTGAACATCGATTGGAATGGAAATGTAACCTTTAAAGATACGAATGACTCAACCTATACAAAAATAATCCCCCAGGAAAAACTCGATGAAATCGTTTCAGCGATATATGATAATAACTTTTTATCATTTAAAAATCAATACGGAAGCCCGGGCGCTGTAACAGACCAATTAACCACCGAAGTAATATATTCAGATTTCTATTTCACTAAATCGGTCAGAGTATACACTGACCCAAAAGATGAGCCTCCAGATGGATTTCAAAATATTGTCTCAATTCTACAACAAATTCAGCAAGATGTTAAGAAATCTTCATAACCCACCTGATATTCATTTCAGATATTCCAAAATCCATTCATCGAAATTTAATTATACTTTTTACAAACGTTATTTTCAATAAAACAATTAATTAATTGCACATATTAATTGGGGGTGATAATAATGATTAAAAAGATTTTTTTTCTTTT
>JABXJV010000182.1 GCA_013375355.1 Candidatus Helarchaeota archaeon | reverse complement strand
TATCGCTTATAATATTTTCACATTGTTCTCTGTTTCTGGCATGTATCATAGAATACAAAGGATACTGCCAGTTTGGATAGATTGGTCTTCTATAACAATGGCTTACTTGTTTGAACCGTGATAAAATAGCACCGTATTCATCGATTTTCCATTCGCTAACATTCCATACTACCATTACATTTAATAAAAATCCTGCGTTCCTATGGTTAATAACAGCAGCAAGTCTCCTTATTTTTCCTGTTTTGATAAATCTCTTTGTAATGGAAAGCAATTCCGAATGAGAAATATCAATATTTTCTGCCATAATTTTAAATGGCTGAGGCACTAACGGCAAATCATTCTGCAGAGTTCTAATACAATCAATATCTATTTCTGATAATTCTTCATCTTGAATTTTTTCTTCATTATATTTGTTAAAATTTGGTGAATCTTCCTTGTAATTTGAAAAATCGATATCCTCGAAATCAAATTTTACTCTCAATTTATATAGTTTTATAGCGGGTAGAAATAAAAATTCGGAAATATTAGAAAGTTCAATTAGTTTTTTATAGTTTCTTTCTAAATCACTTTCAGGAGGAACAGTAATAGTAAACCACAAATTGTATTCACAATTCCTCTTATAGTTATGGCTGACACCGGGATGTTTGTTAATAATTTCTGCTATTCTATCAATATCTTCTTCAGGTACCTTAAATGCTATTAAACTGCTTTTGTAGCCCAGTCTTTTAGTATCAAATACAGGACTTATTTGACGGATTATCCCTTTTTCATTTTTTAACAATCTTATCATCTCTATGACATCATCTTCGGAAATATTAAGTATCTTCCCAATATATTCAAATGGCTTTTCCACAAGGGGAAAACTATTTTGAAGAATATTTAATAATCTTCTATCAATTTGATCAAGCTTTACCATTATTTCTTAAAAAATTATTATAAAAAATTCAAAGATTTTAAATTATTAATAAGGTTTCACTAAATTACTTTTTCAATTTATTACCTGAAAATTGCAATAAGATTTTTAATACGTAAATAAACAAGAAATTATTTATATCAAGTGAGAGTTATATAAAATTGTCTGTTTGTCATTGCGAGTCCCGAATATTCGGGACGTGGTAATTTTTTAAATATTTGATTGAGATTGCCACGTCGCTCCGCCCTCACAATGACATTCAAAAGTTTCAAATTTCATCATACAAATCTTTCCATTCTTTATTTATACTATTAATGAGTACTATCTTTTTTCTCCTTGAGCCATTTTTAATCTGTTTTTCTCGAGCTATTGCATAATTAACATCTTCAAATACTTCATAATATATCAATTTAATGATATTATACCTTTTTGTGAATCCATTTATCAATTTTTCTTTGTGTTCATAAACTCTTCTTTTTAAATCATTGGCTACACCTGTATAAAGAACAGTATTATTTTTATTAGTCATTATATATACATAATACTGATTACACATTAATAAACCTCTTTAGATTGCCACGTCGCTTCGCTCCTCGCAATGACAGGGGAGAATAGAATTTACACACAGTCTACCTGAAACTACGTGGATTCCTCACAATGACACTTACTTAAATCTTCTTGTTAGTGTTGTCACCAACAGATAAACGAGAAAAAAAATTATGCTGCGCCACAGTCCATCACAGCGGATCTGCAATATCAGACAAACCTGCCCAATGTGGAAAAAAACTTTACATAATTTCCTCGTCAGTAAGATAGCATGCTGGGTCTTCTGCCCATGGGTCATTATATACAAAGTTAGCACGTGCTCTGAGACTGCCACCGCACATTTTTATCCATTTACATTTTCCACATCTTCCTTTTAAAAGAGGGAGACGGTTTTTTAAACCAGCCATAAGTGTGTCTGAAACATCTTCCCAGATTTCACTGAATTTTCTTTCTTTGACATTCCCAAATGAATAATCCATCCAGAACTGGTCTGGATGAACATTGCCAAAAAAATCTATATTTGCAATCCCAACACCTGAACTATTTGCCCCTCCTCCATTCCATTCAAGGAGTTCCTTTACACTTTCCGCACGTTTTTTATCTTCTTTTAATAATCTAAGATAAATATAGATCCCATCTGCATGATTATCCACTGTGAGGATGTCCTTTTTCAAGCCATTATTATGAAACTCTTTTGTTCTTTCGAGAATGAAATCGACAGCCATTCTGGTTTCCTCTTTTGAGCAATCTTCCGAAGAGATTGTTCTTCCCCTTCCAGAATAGGCAAGGTGATAAAAGCATACGCGTTCAATATCCTCTTTTTTAACAAAATCAAATATACCCTTGAGATTGTAAACATTGTGCTTTGTAAGGGTCATTCTTAGACTGATTTTCAGACCTTCTTTTTTTGCATTTCTGATTCCGCGAACTGCTTCATCGAATGCCCCTTTCTTACCTCGGAAATGGTCGTTTATCTCACCGATTCCGTCAAGACTTGCTCCAACATAAACCATACCCACCTCTTTCAACCTCTTAGCAGTGCTTTCATTAATTAGAGTTGCATTTGTTGAAATTACAATTCTGATTCCTTTATTATGAGCATATTCGGCGAGTTCAAAAAAATCTTTTCTTATTAGGGGTTCACCTCCAGAAAAAAGGAGAGCAGGTATCTGATAATCTGAAAGGTCATTTATCATCTCTTTTGCTTCTTTCGTTGAAAGCTCTCCAGAGTATTTTTTATTTTCAGAATCGGTATAACAGTGAATACAGCGTAAATTACAGGTTCTTGTCATACTCCATACAACAACAGGTTTCCTTAAATTTGCTTTAAGATAAAGTTTATGAGAGTAAGGGTCGTATTCTTCTATCTTTTTACCGTATCTTAACGGGTCGTGATGAAAAGTCTCATTGCAGTATAGTCTGGAAATACTAATCATTTTTTCCTTCGGGGATAATCTATTCGATTTTTGAATTATAAACTATTTATTATTATTGATATTAATTGAATTGAATATAAATTTTATCAGATTTTCTTTCTCTTTTTCATCCAGGATAATCTCATTCTTTTCAAAATTTTTTATTTTTCTTCCCACAGATGCTTCAATTGTCCCTAAAATTAAATCCGTATATAACTCAAAATCAATATTATCTGTCAAAATCTTTTCTTTTTCACCTTCCTCCAGCACAGATATAAGGATACTTCGCATTTTTTTTTTAAACAAATTGGATTCATTTTTATCATTGAAACTATGTCGATTTTCACACTCTTTCCATATTTTAAAAAAGCAGGGATTCTCGACCATAAAACTGTATATGTGTGTGATATAAATTTTCAGATTTTGTTTCATATTTTTTCTTTTATCAAATGCCTTCTGAATGGATTCGAGAAGATTATTAAGTCTGAAAGGAACAATCGAATCATATAAATCTTCTTTCGAGAAAAAATAGTTATATAATGTTCCTTTAGCAACCTCGGCTTCACGAGCGACATCATCCATACAGACTCCATGATAACCATATTTTGCAAATAACAACATTGCTGACTCTATAATTCGTTCCCTTTTAGTGTTTTTTATAGTATTTTTCATTTTTAAATTTATATGAATTTTTTAATGCAATAAATACAAAATAATAAATACAAAATTCAAAATTTAAATACTTATTTTGATTTTTCTACTA
>JABXJV010000181.1 GCA_013375355.1 Candidatus Helarchaeota archaeon | reverse complement strand
GAAGCAACCGAATTCTTAAATAATCATATTTCAGAAAATCCCAATGAAATTACGTTGGTCACTTTAGGTCCTTTAACAAATATTGCTACGGTCATAAAACAAAAACCTGAAATAATTGATGATTTAAAACAGTTAGTAATTATGGGAGGCTTAGTCTTTCCAGAGAAACTTAAGGTTCGTTTCGGGCTTAAAACAGAATTTAATATAGCAAATGATGGTCTTGCAGCAAATATTGTATTTTCTCAACCAATTGAGACAACTCTAGTTGGTTTGGAGGTTACCACCAAAGTTCTATTTAAAGACATTCATTATTTGGCCATAAAAAATGCGAATACACAAATAACTAAATATTTAACAAAACACATTAAGCCTTGGTTAACTTTTAATAAGGTGATTGGGAAAGGGTTTAATCCCCACGATCCAATTGCACTAGCATATCTTTTAAAAGAATCGTTGTTTAAATCTGTTAATCTGGGATTAAGAGTTAACTATAAGAAAAGAGATTTTTCTAAAATTGATAAAAAATATAGAATGAGATTATCGGGGATGTTTTCCACAAAAGAAGGAAAAATTTCGATTATTCCTGATTCTGAAATTTCTGAAAAAAAGAAAGTAAAAGTATGTACTCAAGTGGATGAAAAAGAATTTCTAAAACTGCTTTTAAAAAGATTGATAAAATAGATTAAGAAGGGATGGAAAATGAGGACTACACGAAAAAAAATGGACTCAACAGCTTATGAAATGATAACGGAATTCAACATTTTTGTTGAGAATATAAAATCGGAAGATAATGTTAAAAGGAACTTAAAGCGGTTACTTGAATCTTGGAAAATTAAATATGGGTACTATTAAAAGCAATTGACTTTCCATAACCTAATATAAATTACTTATTAAATAAAAAAAGGAAAGATAAAGAAAATAGGAGCGTATTCATTTAGGAATCTAACGTAACTACAGCACATTGTATGAATCTATCCATTGGATAACCACCTGGGGGAGGGTTATTTACTTCTAAACCGTATAATAAAGCCACATTAGTTGTGGTATTTGTCAGGCTTGAGTTGAAATACTCACATTCAACACATATTGGATTAATGGACGTTTCTATATATCTAGAGCCCATGGCAAAACCTTTGTAGAGAACCCGCCAACCGCTTGGTGGGGTCCAAGAGCCCCAGATTATGAAAGTCGGTCCAGTTACATAACATACCGCAGCTACTACATAACAATTTATGGTTATACCGGGAGGAATATTTCCCTGAGTCTTAAGCGGATATAATACGGCATTATCCGAAGTGGTATTTCCTGAATAGTTGTATTTAAGGACAATTGGATCGGAAGGACCACCATCGTGTCCCCAATATCTTGCAAATCCAATTCCCGAATACAATAGCGTGGAACCTTCAGGAGCAGTGTCATTTCCCCAGCGAATAAAAACATTTCCCCCTTGACTTGTTGTATCAGGAGTGTTGTTTACTATAATCCAAATTTCATCTTTACCCACATTATTTAATGAATCAGTTGCAGCCACGGTAATATTATAAAGCCCATCTAACTCAGTTGTTGTATTCCATTCAAGAGGAACTGATGTTCCGATTTCTATACCATTACGAAGAACTGAAATTGTATAAGCCGAAGCAGACCATACCATAGCTCTTATTGTAATATTACCAGAATAGGTTTCTCCATAATCTGGATCCAATATTCCGACAACTGGGTCTCCAGGCACTCCGTTGCCACCTTTTGGTGCAGGGATCGCCGAAAAAAGCAATATTGGATCCATTGTTTCTGGTCGTGCAACTGCTAAATATCCAAAAGTTAGTCCAAAAGCTCCTATAACAATAGCAATTACAGTAATTGCTTTTAATGTATTCTTCTCCATTTTCAAACCTCCAATTTTAAATGAAAATATGTTTTTTATTATGGTCTAAATAATATTAATAACTTCACTTTTTTTCTGTAGTGAGAGTCGCCTGAAAATAAAAGAGATAGAGCAATATGGATGATATTATTTTACCTTCATTAAGTATTTTTTATTCTCGAATTATGAGTCGGTGCATTTCTGATGTATTGCGATATTTAAATAATATTGGAAAAAGTAAAATAAAATTGTAGTATTATAAATTAATTTTAATTAGATTTGACTTCATTTTTAAGTAGAAGGTTTGTATGAATATTCAGAAAAGAAATAAATTAGATCTAATATTTCAAGACTTGCTATTTTTCCAGATTTTTCTTCCTTATTCAAGACGATTTGTCCTTCTTCATCTAAGGAGTCACTTATTACGCTTCCACCTTTAAAAAATCGAATACCAAATATATGCGTTACTGGGTCATATTGAAAATCCAAAATAGATTTTTGGAAACTAATATTAAACTTTCTTTCAATAATTTGTAAAATCTCTTTTGGATTAATAATTAATGGCTCCATATAATATACTTCCTTAATTTATCTTTATAACTTTTCGTGATTTTAAACATAGATTTAACAAACCCTTTTTTCTTTGAGACTAATGAATAAGAGACCAATAGGTTTCCTTTGACACAATTATAAGAATTAGTTTTTCTGTAAAGTGAAATAAATTCAGGATTTTCAATAATATTTTTTATTTCTTTCTTTTTTTCATAGAGATACCAATGATATTTTAAAATATGTGATGTCCAAGTTTCTTCTTTTAAAAATATTTCGTGTTTTATAGGAGATGTGTATTTTTCAGGTTCTAACTTTGTAACCTTCTTTATAAAACATTAACTTAATTACAATATTATATTCTATTAAATTCACGTGCTATGATACTAGTTTAGCTTTTTTATTCATTAATTTAATTATATTTTCAGTTTCAAAATTAGCATCCAAATATCGATTTAAGTAAACCATCAGATAGTCAAAATGTATGTTCAGCAATAATATGCATTGAAATATCTCCAAAAAAAGACGATACTCAAACTACTGCATCTAAATGGACTCCAAAAAATCTTTGATTGATTGAAAAAGGCTAAAGAATGGACAGAAAAATATGCAATCTAGTCGAATGGGGTTATTAGAAAAAGTAAAAAAAATTAGGGTATTTAATATTAATATTTTTAATTAGATTTGACTTCAGGTACATATTGAACCATTTTATCAGCTTGTTCATCAACTATTTTATCAATATTTTCCATCTAAGAATTAATATTTATAAATACCACAAACCTATTCTTATGTACCAATTTTTAAAAAAATCGGGTTAATTATAAAAATACTAAATATGGAGGAAATAAAATGGTTATAGAAGTTCCTAAGGTATTAAAAATTTTATGGATCGCTAACATCATTATAGCCATAATCCATGGTATTATATACATATTTTTACCTGAGGCTACTTTCCTGGCCACACAGCCATATTCTACAGCTGCAGCAACTCTCAGTCGATCTTTGGGTATATCTCTTTTTGCTTTCGCAATTATTACAACCAGAGCAATCATGATAAATGATTGGGAGCAAATACGACTCTATGCTGAGTATGCTATACTTTGGATGGGAGGCATGATTATACTCGGTATTTGGGCCCTTACCAGCCTTCCCATACCAGCCGCTAATATAGTTTTAAATATAATTTTAATTGCAGGGTACATCGGTTTCATAATACCTTATATCTATTATTATATACAACTACGAGAATAACCTATTTAAAAATCAACTTCTCTTTTTTTTAGGTTTAATAATAGCATCTAGGTCCGATTCTGGATTTGAACCTGTTGAATTGAGATCGAATGGGGGATATTAGAAAAATTAAAATAAAATTGGGGTATAAAAAATTAATTTTAATTAGATTTGACTTCAGGTATATATTGAACCATTTTATCAGCTTGTTCCAGCTCATCTTCAATTCGTTCCCTATGTACGGCATTCATTGCACAAAAAGGGATCTGTCTAACTTGATTGGTAGCGGGATCAATGTATCCATAGTGCACAAGACACCTACTGATTCGTTCAAGATCGAAATTATATAAATCTTGAAAATGCATTAACCCAACTAAAAGAACATTCCCGCCAATCAACCAATTTGCGCTTGAATCCCATGATGTATTAACTAAAACGTCCCAAAAATTTCTAACAATATGAGTCCAATGCGAAATATCCTCCATATCTAATAATTTTGGAGGTCGTATGTATTGACCAATCTCCCCAAAGATTCTAAACTTAGTTATTTGTTTTCTTATTTGGTCAAAAATGCTTCGGCTTTTCCCTTCTCGCTCCCATTTCTTTTCTCTTTCAACTCGCTCATACCATTTATGACAAACTTCAAGAAATTTCTTTGAATTGATTAAATCTTCGAGGCCTTTTAATTTTTTGGTGTTTGGGTCTACAAATAAAAAGTTAGCAAAGCCACAATCTGCGGAACAAGTGAACTCTACTGGTTCCTCATTGCTCATCCATGCTATGATTTTAGCGAATTCTGAAATTGTAGGTAAAGGGTAGACCATTCCGTATTTTCCGCCTGTATAGTCCAATATTTGTTTAGCTAAGTGTGAAGAGGTAATTCTCATTTCATGAAGCTTTTCTTTTTCAAATCTACCGCATATAGCCATCGGCTGATACATTATGGTATTCACTACATCCACATTATCAATTGCAAACTGTAGAATGTTTGTAACCTCATGATCATTAACGCCTTTGGCGATAGTCGGTGTTAAAATAATATTTGGAAAATTGAGCTCTCTTGCGTTTTCTATCACTTTTAATTTTTTATCTAGTATATCAGCACCTCTTGTTTTAATGTAGGTTTCACGTTCAATTCCGTCGAATTGAAGATAGACGACGGTCCTAGTTATACTATTTTTCTTTTTTGGCATCCCAGCATCGATTAATTCTTGGAAATAATCGATATTACAGAGTCTTATCCCATTTGTAGCTACTTGCAATTGCATGTAACCCATATCAATACATTCAGCTAGTAATTCAGGAAGATCGTTTCTGAGAGTAGGTTCACCACCAGCATACATAGCACAAACAGGTGGTTGAGGCGTAATATTTCTAAAATGTTTAAAAATTCGTATCAATTCTTCGAATGAAGGTTCATAATTAAGCCCCCGAGCTTCTGCATTTGCAAAACAGATTGGGCATTTTAAATTGCATCGGTACGTTACATCAACAATTGCAATGGCTGGAGATGATTTATGATTAGGGCAAGCACCACAATCATTAGGGCAGCCTTTTTTTGTTGGAGTACATGTTTTATCTGGTTTTTGTCCATCAATCATAAAGTTTTGGCTCCATTTAAAGTGAGCTGGATTGATGGATAATATATCTGAAAAATCGCCATGTTCAGAACAATTTTTATGCATCATTACTTTTCCATTTTCTTCTAATATTTGTGCATCAATTACTTTTTTACATTCTGGACATAAGCTTTTTGTGGTTTTAATGGTAGAATTTGTAACCATTTGGATCATCCTCTTTTAAATAATTTTTTAAATTCTGAATTTGAGTAATGAAATTTCGTTAAACAAGTTTCTGTCCTATAAAGACCCTAATAAACATATCGAAGAGCCAAAAAAATAACTTTAAATTATTTTTGACTTTTTTTAAAAAATAGTAATTTTTTACTAGCTCCACATGAGTTCGTCAACTAAAGCGTCTAATATCTCATGAACAGGTTTTACCAAATTTCTTGGAAGAATTTTATACAGATTATCGGTAATCATATCAACAAATTCCGAAATTCTAACGCGATCTTCAAAAATAAAGCGATTAATAAGGACATCTATGGTCTTTCTAATAACATACGCCATATTATCACCTACATAGTCCATTTACCACATCTATCACCCCAACGAGCAATAATATCTCCACCATCTTTTTCAACATAAGTTACTTCGCATTGATTGGGACAATCAGAACAATTGAAAGCTTTTGGTGTAAATTTCATATCACTAACTTTGAATCCTCGAAAACTGGTTACCATATTTTCACCTAATACATGCTCTCTTGCTAACATTGCAGCCCCTATTGCGCCCATTGTGAGGAAATAATCATGAATTATAATATCATGCCCGAATTCTTTTTCAAAAGCTGTTTTGATTCCTGAATTTGCAGCCACTCCACCTTGAAAAGTAATTGGCGGCTCTAATTTCTTCCCCTTACAAACATTATTTAAATAATTTCTGACCAATGCTTCACAAAGTCCTTTTATTATATCTTCTTTAGAATGACCCATCTGTTGTTTGTGTATCATGTCCGATTCCGCGAAAACAGTGCATCTACCAGCGATTACTACTTCTACTTTTGATTTTCCTGCCCTTTCTCCAAATTCCTCTATAGGTATTCCCAACCTGTGTGCTTGATGATCAAGGAATGAACCAGTGCCTGCTGCACAAATGGAATTCATGGCAAAATCTGTTATAATTCCATCCTTCAGTAGTATTACTTTACTATCTTGACCTCCAATTTCCAAGATGGTTCTAACATCAGGAACATAATAAGATGCGGCAACTGCATGAGCAATAATTTCGGTTTTAGCAATATCTGCGCCCACGAGTGCTTTTGTTAAGTATCTTGCAGATCCAGTGGTTCCCACTCCTTTTATGCGAGATTCCATATCATCAGATAGACTTTTTCTTAAACCATCAAATCCTTCTTGGATAGAATTAATAGGTGAGCCTTTAGATCTTGCCCAAGTGGCATATTTCAGCTCCATATTGTCATCTATTATTGCAAATTTTGTAGAAACACTTCCTACATCAATTCCTAAGTACAAATCACCAAATATTTTTTTATCAGATATTTTTTCTTCAACGAGTACCATTTCTTTTCTCCTTTTTTGCTTTTAATAAATCGGTATATGCTTCTAGCCGGGTAACTAAACCAGCTTCTCCGGCATGTTCATCAAATCCAAAAAATGCTGGAGGAAGATCAAAACGTTCATCTCCATACCATTTTGTAATGATGGATTTTGCTGTTATTTCTGGCATACAAGTAAAAGGATATATATGTACAAATCCATCAAACCCTTTATGTGCCCAATTTATATATTCCCCTAAAACCCAGTATGCCTCTCCTCCAATATCCATTTGAATTCCCCCGATTTTTTTATGAATTTTACTTAAATATTCAACATATTTTCTATGGAAATTTATATGAAATTTATGTTTCATCCAATCATATAGACTCAAATCCATATGAACTTCGCATCCCATTTCTCCCAATTTCCTTTTAATATCATGATTTACGAAAGGATCCAAAGTTACTTGAATCTCCCCTGTTAAACCTACTTTTAATGCTTTACCATTGTGTTTTTGTTGATCAATCTTCCTGAATTCATCTTTAATTTTCCATCTTGTCTTTCTCAATTGGGAGTAAGTTTTAGCATCGTCAATCATTCTAACGCAACGTTTAAGGCATCTAGTTGTATCTCCTTTATTTTTTTCATAACAACGAGTTTTGCCTTCTAATTTTTCTGCAATTTGAATTAATTGACTTTTCATTAAATAAACCCTTGCTGTTCTATAGATGTTTAAAGTTGTAGCATATGATTTATCTTCACAAATTGATCTGAGGAAATCGGCCCATTCGAAAGTTAAAAGATCTCCTTGAGGGAGATGATACATATCGAATTTATAGCCTAAATCTTTTAAGATACGCTCTTGAACAGCATAATAAAATCCAAATCTACAGGGTCCACAGTCTGTAGCCATTACTATTTTGTTCACGTCATTCTCAAGGCATTCAACAAAATTTGAAAGTGTTACTTTGAATGGAAAACAGACCCATTCAGGAGAATGTTTTAATCCTACTTTTAGCTGTTGAGTGTTATTTTCATTTGGAAGATAGACACCTGCACCCATATTTTCGCAAAGACTCTTAAATGCAGGCCAACAATTGCCCATATGAGGGAAAGTCACTAACATTTTATATACTCACTAGTTTATATTCGTTAATCTGGAGTTTTTAGCCTTATCTCTTCCATTTTTTCTAATCTCAATGTTTTCTTCTTACGAATTATCATATCTACAAATGCTTCAATCCTTGTTATAACCCCTGCTTGTCCTGAATGTTCATCTAAAACAAGGCAGATGTATGGAAGATTAATTTTTTTTGCATCTCTTGTAATTATTTCATCAATTAACGAATCAGGACCGCAACAAAAACTACAAATGAAGATTATTCCGTCAATTTGTTTTTGTGTAAATAAATGATTTATAGCAGACAGAATTTCTTCTTCGTTACCCCAATAATTTTTTAGGGTGTTTGTGATTATAGTCTGTTTTTTGAAAATATCTGTAGGTAAATTCTCTAAAGTTATTACTTTTACATTCATTTTATTTAGTTTCTTTAACAAATCCATATTGATAAAGGGTTCATGGACATTATATCCGTGCCCTATTATTGCTATCGTAGCTTCTGCATTATTCTCCTCTTTTTTTTGTGGTATTTCTGGTGGATTTTTATTCATTAATGCAAGAGCTTGTTGAAATGTAAATCCTTTTTCCATTATTTTTCTAAAAAGCTTGTAT
>JABXJV010000180.1 GCA_013375355.1 Candidatus Helarchaeota archaeon | reverse complement strand
GGTTATATTAATTGGATTAGCGAACGTCTTGCAAAAAAGTGGAATGTTCCAGTTGTGGGAAATAGCGATGGTCATGATCTTGCATTAATGGGATGTGGAGTTACTCGTGTAAAAGAACCTTTGGAATCTCTAGAAGACTTCCGAAATGCACTTAAGAAAAGAAAAACGGAGGCGGTTTTTAATACTCGTTGGCATTTTGCCAGAGATAGAGAAGAGGCAATTGAAGCGATGATTTTGGATGTTCAACTCACTCTTGAAAAATGGGGCCCGAATGTAATTTATAATCCAAAAATGAATGTTTTAATTCGATTATTAAGTAAAATCCTCTCGTTTGCAGTTAAAACTCATAAATTAAATGCTAAAAAATTTAAATAATTTTAAATTTATCCATGGAAATATACAGAACCTAAATTATCTTGAGAGCAAGATAAACATTTTTCTAAACCGGGCACTCCTATAGCATCAGCCCGACACTGTTTACATACTCTAAATTGGGGTAAAAATTTTAGAGAGATACTTCTAGCTTCTTTAAGTTGTTCAGCTGTAGGTTTAGGAATATCTATAAAATTATAAATTGGTATTAATGGAATTATATTATGTAATACAGCTCCCCGCTTAGCTGTTTCTAAAGAAATTTTCTCGATTTCATTAAAATTAATTTCTGGAATTAAAACGGTGTTAATCTTAACTAACATTCCTGCTGAACTTGCTTTTTCAACCCCTTCCATTTGTTTTTTCAGTAATAATTTAGCACCTTCAATTCCTGTTAATGTTGAATCTTTATAAATAACAAAAGGATAAATTTTGCTTGCTACTTCAGGATCTACAGCATTGATAGTCACAGTAACTGTTGAAACTCCAACTTTTTTTAATTCATCAACTTTTTCTGATAGAAGTAATCCATTACTTGCAACACATTTAATTAAAGCTGGAAATTCTTTATGAACCAATCGAAATGTCTCAAATGTATTTGGATTTGCCAGCGGTTCCCCTGGTCCTGCAATACCAACTACTTTAATTTGAGGCATTTTTTTCAAAGCTGTTTTCAGTACTTCAAGAGCTTCTAAAGGCTTCAATATACTAGCTGCAACTCCAGGTCTATCTTCACTTTTATTGATGTCCCTTTTACAATAATTGCATTGAATATTACAAACAGGAGCCACTGGAAGATGAATTCTTCCCGTTTTAAAGTGTGCTCTCTCACTGTAACAAGGGTGAATTGACCTGCTAATTAAGTCCTCAATATATTCACGATTAACTGGAACCCTCGAAACGTTCTTTAACCTTGAAATTATTTCCTCATTTGTTAATTCTGCTATTTAAATCACTTCTTAAAAAATAAGTTTGCTCCTATTAAAAATGAGAAAATCATTTTTTTAACATTTCGACAATTATAAGTTTTATTACTTAGGCGAGAATTATGAAATTATCGAAAAAAATTAAATATACGTATTAAATGTTTAAATTTTTTAATCTCCCTTCATTATTCCTTATGAGAAATATTATTTAATTTTTCAATATTGGAGTGAATTTATTTGAAATTTCCATGGGCAAATTCATCATATGAAGAGGCAGATTGTATAATTATCGGAGTACCTGATGAACGTGGAAGTCATGCTTCAAGAGTAGGAGCGCAATTAGGACCATATTTTATAAGAAATGTCTCGAGCAGTCGTGATGTTTATGGACCCACTCGAATTGCACAATCTCTTTCTGGAGAAATAAAAACAAAAATTCATGATTTGGGAGATGTAAAAAAAGAAGAAGTAGTAGATATTGTACGAAGTATTGTTGAGAATAACAAAATTCCTGTAACTTTGGGTGGTGATCATTCGATAACTACCGAAGTCTTAAAGGGGTTTCCAACTGATATAGAGATTAGTCTAATATATTTTGATGCTCATCCTGATATTATTTCATCAAAAAGACATTATTTTGGTAGTGTAATTTTTGATGTATCTCAGTTCAATAATATTGATATAGCCTCAAGTGTGGAAGTCGGAATACGTGATCCAGAGATAGAAGAACTTATGAATATTCGAAAATTGGGGCTTAAAACATATACCACTTATGAAATTTACGATATTGGTATGAAAAATGTATTGAAAGAAATAGAGAAAATTGCTAATAAAAATATTTACTTATCGATTGATATGGATGTTTTAGATCCAGCCTTTGCTCCTGGAGTTGGTAGCCCATCTCCAGGTGGGATATCTGCTGTTAGGTTAATGTATATAGTTAAGAATATTGCATCATGGGGACGACTTGTTGGAGTAGATATTATGGAAACTAATCCAAAATACGATATTCAAGATATGACAAGTCATCTTGCAGCAAATATATTAATCGAAATTCTTGCTGCTTTAAAAATTGAAAGATAATAAATGATTTTCATTATTAAAGTTTAGATTTCTAATTTATCTATAATAAAATCTAGTTTTAATTCTTTTAGTTTTTCTCTGGTTGGTTTTCCATTTGAATCCCAACCCCTAAGTTCATAATATTTATCAAGAAGTTTTTGATAATCTTTCATTTTCAAGGTCTGTCCCTTAGTCGGACCCTTATCCATTGGTTCTGTCCATCTTTTTGGTGGGAGGTCCCAGTCTCGTCCAAATCCAGGAACTTCTCTAAACCAGAAGCATCGAGTTAAATTCCAAATTTTTTCGGATTTTTTTAATAATTCTTTAGTGGTTGTTTCAATTCCTGTAATTGCGGTATAAAATTTTGCGTAATAATCGAAATCAAGACTCGTCTCGACCCATGGAAATCTACATACACCTAATTGATCTAATAAAGGTCGCTTATGTTGTAATTCAATGACAACTTCAGGTTTACCTTTAATTTCCTCACGTCCCATTTTCACATCGTCCATTATTGCCCAAGACCGATTATGGTGTGCACCTACATCAGCAGTCATAAATGAGAGTGCCATTGCTGGAGTCATTCTTGAATCATAACCCGTGGCATCATTATTTTTAACTTGAATCACATAATCGATAGAACTTTTCCCCCATCTTTTTGCTAATGGCACAGTTCCTTCTGCTAATAAAGCTCCAAATCCATCTTTATTAGCAATTTTATTAATTAAATCAAAAATTAATTTTTCATCACCAAATTTTAATTTCAATCCATCTGTATCCTTTGAAGTAATAATTTTCCTTTCATAACACTCAATTGCAAAACCTATCACAGAACCAGTTGAAACGGTATCTATACCTAAATTATTGCATAGATAATTAGCATATTGTAAATCTTGAACATCTTTTAATTCTAAATTTGATCCTATTAAAGCGGTTGTTTCATATTCAGTAAAATGAGATTCAATCCCACCATATTTTTCTATATTAACCGTCATCCAACACCCAATAACACAACCCCAGCATGTTCCATCTTTTACTAATGTCTCCTTTCTTTGTGTTTGTCCGCTAATTTTTTCCCAATCATCATAACTTCCATATTGAAAGTTCTTATTTGGCAATAAGCCGAAATTATGGCAAAATTCCACTACATTTGTAGTGCCATATTTATGAAATGCATCAAAAAACGAATCTGATTTAATTTCTTTATTAGCTTGTTTACTTAATTCTATTAGTTCATCCCGATTATGAACTTCCGGTCTTTTAGTTCCCCTTGTAACGATAGCTTTGATTTTTTTATTTCCCATAACAGTTCCAATACCTTCTCTCCCTGCATTTCTACCATCAGCATGGGTTATACAAGCGTACTTCACTCCATTTTCTGCAGCAGGGCCAATCGAGACAATTTGATGCTTTTCTGAATATTTTTTCTTTAAAATTTTTTCTGTATCTATAGCTCCCTTTCCCCAAAGTTTTGTAGCGTCCTCAATACTAATCTCACCTTCATTTACAAGAATATATATTGGTTGAATAGCACGATTTTTAAAAACTAACATATCATATCCAGCGAATTTCAACTGTGGAGAGAAAAAACCTCCCATCATACTATCAACATATCCTCCTGTATAAGGTGACTTTGAACCAAATATTGTTCTGTTAGCAGAAGGAACCATATGTCCTGTTAAGATCCCAGTGGATACAATAAAGATATTTGAAGGGCTTAAAGGATCAGTCTTTGGTGGCAGCTCTTCCCATAATAATTTTGCAACGAAACCTCTGCCACCTAAGAATTCTTTTGCAAATTCATCATCCAATGGTTTTTCTGTAACTTTTTGATGCTCCAAATCAATATATGCGATTTTTCCAGCATATCCTTTAATTGGCATATTTAATCCTCCTCTTTTAATAAAATCATTTTAACAGCATTGTTTTAATACTTCATCCAAAATGTTTAAACCTTCCGTTGCTAATTCTTCATCAATATTAAGCGGAGGCATAATTCTAATAACCGAAACTCCGGCTGGCAATAAAATTAATCCTTTTTTAAGCGCTTCACTCATAATTTTTTTGGGAATTTCGTGATCTGGAGTCTTTAATTTTTTATCTTTTACAAATTCAATCCCCATCATTAGACCTTTACCACGGACTTGTCCTATTGGCTCATAATCATCCTCAAATTCTTTTAGACGTTTCATAAAAAATTCACCCATCCTTGCAGAATTTTCAATCAATTTCTCTTCTTGCACAATTTTAATGGTCTCATACGCAGCAGCACAAGCTAATGGATTACCTCCAAAGGTATTTGAGTGCATTCCTGATTCATCAAAGTCATATTTCCTATTAAATATTGTAGCCCCTATCGGTACTCCTGATCCTAAAGATTTAGCAATAGTAATCATATCGGGTACAACATTCCAATGTTCTATAGCGAACATTTTTCCAGTTCGTCCAAGTCCAGCTTGAACTTCATCAATCACTAATGGAACTTGGTGTTCATCACAAATCTTCCTTATACTTTCATGGAATCCATCTGGAGGAACAACCATTCCACCCTCTCCTTGAATTGGTTCTGCGATAATTGCCGCGACTTTATCAGAAGGTAGAAAAGTCCTAAATATGACTTCCTCAATATAATCCGCGCAATAAAAACCGCATTCACTAGGGTCTTCAAATTTACAATGATAACAATTCCCAAATGGTACATGAGTTACATTTGAGAGTAATGGTAGAAACTCCCGCCTATGTATGGGTTTACTAGCGGTTAATGCTAAGGAACCCATTGTCCTTCCATGAAAACCCCCAATAAATGCAATAATTTGTAGACAGTTTCTATGGGCTCTCGCTAGCTTTAAGGCGGCTTCTACTGATTCTGTTCCACTATTTGAAAAAAATACCTTTTTATCAAAGGTCCCAGGGCTTATTTCACATAAGATTTTTGCTAAATTAACTTGGGTTTCGTTGTAAAAATCTTGAGGTGCGAAATGAATTAACTTATCCAACTGCTTTTTAATTGCGGCCTTTAAACGAGGATGTTGATAGCCTATATTAGCAACAGAGATCCCCGATGTAAAATCCAGATATTCATTTCCATCAATATCTATCAGTATACATTTTTTACCAATTTCAGCTACAATTGGTGAAACCTTAGTCGAGTTACATAAATATTTTTTGTCCATATCAATTACTTTTTTAGATTTTGGACCAGGAGGAGGTACTTTAATCATTGGCATATTTTACCCTCTAATCGATCTAAATTACAATGAATAAAGAATATGTATATAAAAAATTA
This sequence comes from Candidatus Helarchaeota archaeon, assembly GCA_013375355.1. The sequence continues at coordinate 37,668 of JABXJV010000180.1, read as the reverse complement.
GAGAAAAAAAATTGAATTTAAAAGATTTTCAGATAAATTAGAGAGGATGCTTAATTACAAACAGATTAAGGACTACTCGAGTTAGATAAAAGGAAGAAATAAAAAGATTGCCGAATTAAAATTAGAAAGTTTTAGTTATCCGCCAGCTATCTTTGGTAAGATAATTACTTTTTCGCCTTCATTTATCATATGATCTAAACTAACTGTTCTACCATCAATTAATACTGCAAAGTAACTTGATTCCAAATTTAATTCAGCTAAAAGATCGCTAACAGCTGTTCGTTTTTCCAAAATTAATTCTGTCATAGTGGATTTTGTAGACATAATATTCACCTTAAAAGAAAAAGAGTAATCTAAAAATATAAATGTTATTATTTTATAAGTAGAGCGACTTTATTACAATAAATTATTAGTTAAGTTTGGATTTTTTATGTTTTCAGATAATGAAGCAGTAATAAACAGAATTTTACAATGTTTTAAAACTGGAGATGGTACTGGATTCATTGAATTATTTAATTCGATTTCAGAACAAAAATTAAGTCCAGATTTTCAACAAATCAAAAATTTGAGAGAAAAAATTGCAGGATTATTAGTCGTTTCCTTACAAAACTCAATTCAAACTTCCGATTTTTCTTCATTTTTTAAAATTTTAAGTATAGCAAATAAATATCAACTAGTAAAACAGGAAACAGATAAAAAAGATGACTTCAATTCCAAGATTTCAATTGCTTCCGATTCGGTAGTAGAAAACTTACATAATTTATTTGGCACTTTTACTAGTGATTTCATTAATTTCGTTAATTATGACTTACCTAAATTTGTTTTGAAATTTCTTCTAAGTTTTACACCAGAATTTCTTTTAGAAATAAGTCGAAAAGATAGAATTACTGAGATTAGGTCATATGTAGAAAATAATTTTTATTTATACGGTTTTAGAGTTAGAAAAGTAGGGAATTTTGACAGATATCTTAAAAATTATCAAAATGATAGAAAATCATACAAAGAACGTGGCTACCATTCATTAAGAATTAAAGGAGGAGCCTCCCTTATCTCATCTCGCTTTTTCTTTGAATTTTATGATTCAATCCGGGAAATACATATAATAAGAGAGGATGTATTTAATAAAATAATTGAGCAATATAAGAGTGAAAAAGGCGTCTTTGGATATCCTTGCGTTTCGATGGTCGTTTCTGGAGGAATTGGTCCCCAGGGAAAAGGTTTTGCTTATCTAACTCCACATAATGAGGTCATTGAAATATGCTCAGATGCACGACAAAATAAAGCATATATAATTGAATTTAAGAAATTCCTAAAATCAATATTTTTATCTAGATTAGAAGAAAAGTTAAGAAATCAAAATATTTCTGCAAATTTAATTAGTGATATTATTGAATTCCTTGACTCATTAATAAAGGTAGAATTCGTTAGTTCTATGCAAATAAATCTGGTTTGGGATAAAATTGAAGCATATCTAGAAGAAAAATTAGAAAAAGCTCACATAACAGAAGACTTTATTGTTTTTTTAGAAAAATCTATTTATAATATATTGGTACCAGTTAAAATTGAAGATCAATTTAAAACCAGAATGGATCTAATCAAAGATAATAAGCTAAGTCCTAGTGATATCTCAAAACTTGTATCTCTTGGTAATATTTCACATTTTGATATTTTATGTCAACGTCGCTTCTTCTTAAATAATCTTGATAGTATGATGTTAATTTTTTTGGAAGAAGAAAAACTATAATATGAAATTTAAACCTCTTTTTAAATTTAAAAGAAAATTATAAAAATTCATTAAATTCTAATTTTAATTAAATGATTTAATAAGGGAGTTTAGATAACTTTGAAAATTACAAGTAAAGATTTCCAGCATGAAGGAATGATCCCATCGAAATTTACATGTGATGGTGATGATGTATCTCCGCAATTGGAATGGTCTGATGTACCTGATGGAGTCCAAAGTTTTGCTTTAACTTGTATCGACCCTGATGCACCTGTAGGAGGAATAGGCTGGGTTCATTGGATCGTTATTGATATATCTAAGGATGTTCTAGAAATTCCACAAGGCGGACCAGTGCCGGGTGAAGAAATTAAAAATGATTTTGGAAAAAAGCCTTATGGCGGTCCATGTCCTCCCGGAGGAACGCACAGATATTATTTTAAATTGCATGCACTTTCAAATGAGAAACTTGAAGGAGTGAAAAGAAGGAACTTTTTAAAAATAATCGAAGAAACAACTATTGAATCATGCGAAATAATGGGAAAATATTCCCGACAGCGTTAATTTATTCCTTTTTTTTTAATAAATACTTAAATTATAAAATTCATATAATATAATACTCATTGGATTATAAAATGTCAATTAAGAAAGCTATAGAGACCAAAAAACTTGCGGAAATTGTATCAAACTATGAAAATTTAGTCCTTTCTGATAATGATATCTTATTTCTTCAATTTATAAGCGATAACCTGGATAAGAATCAATTAAACGGACTTCAAGATTGGCTTTATGATAAACTCACAAAGCAGGTAAAGCCAAAATATAAAGAAGAATTTAATGTTGAGCTTGAATGTTCAAGATTTCCTACTCATTTTGAAATTAAAAACATAGAAAAATTACCTGAAGAAAAAGTTTTAAAAATTTTTAAAATGTTTGAGTGGGTATTAAATAAGTTTTAAATCAATTAAACATTATTCAGGTTTCATCATCCAACTTTTTTTACTAGTTCGTTCTACTAACCCTTTTTCTTCGAGTCTGATTAAGATTTGGACGACTTGATTTTGATTTAGAATTTGACTTTTATGTGCAATAAATTTTGGTCTACGAGATTCTCTTTTTATTATTTCTAGAACGAGTTCTTCTTCTAAATCTAATTTACCACTTTTGGTCTTCTTAGTCTTTGTCTTTTTACTCAATTTGAAAGCGTTCTCCTTTGAATAGATATTAATATTTTAAAAATTTGTTATTAATTTAAAAATTCTTTCTTTTTTTACATAATCCAATTTAACAGAAAAATATAATTATTTAAAAAATTCTAAAGAATATGTATTAATTGAAGATATATTTTTTTACATAGGTGCAGATAGAATGGAATTATACCAAAAATGTATAATTATTTTTATGGGTAATGCATTATTTTCGTTATGTTTAGCAATAATTTTCTTTATATTTTTCGCAAACGACCCTCTCTTTCAATTCCAAGAATTTTTAGCTGATTTAGGTTAAAGTAAACTTGAATTAGAAAAAAAAGGAATACTAGAAATTAATTAACTTGTTTTTGCTCTGTAAGCATTTTACGTACTTTTGCTACTATCACAAGACAAAGGGCCGATACTGATATGTAAAATATCATCATTGAGAGTAGATTCATAATTTCTCCACCTGAAGCTATGCCATATATAAAAAAGCTTGTGAAAAAAACAGGTAAGCCCATTAAATACCAATAGTAAGGTTCATTATATTTTTCCTTAGTAAGTTTCTCAACTTCAAAGGCATGGATTTCGGTTGCTGCAATTTCTCCGAGCATTCTACCCTTGCTTTCAGGAGCAAGTAAATATGCTGTAAATAAAATTGTGGCTACTGCGAGTCCCATGAGTCTAAACATGAATTGATAAGAAAGCCCCAAGCCACCTAATTTTTCAGCACCATACATCATTAGGAAAGGGGCTAGTATTGTTCCACCTCTTGAAATTGCACCTATCCAACCCATTGCCGTGCTTCTAATATGAGTAGGAAACATCTCTAAGGGAATAATGAAAGATGCAGCAGCCCATATTGGTGCGCAAAACGCTGATAACATTGTGCCCAATACAGAAATAGTCATGAGGAGGGGGTTTGGCATGTCTCCAGCTACAAATAAGGCAGGCCATGCCATGAATGCACCTGCCCAGATTGTGATATTTCCGAATCGATGGATACAAGCCACTCTTCCCCATCGATCTATCAAAGGACCAGCCAAATAAGCTCCCAACCCTGCTGATATCATAAGTGGCAATGCTACAATCCCGACTAAACTTGATCCCATATTTTGTTCTTTTGCGAAATAGAGCGCAAAAAATGTTACTTGAGCAGATGTGATTAATGTGCCTAAAAATCCCATTATGCAGCCCAGCGTCATTGGACGAATGTATTTTCGTTTTAAGGGCACCCTCCATCCAGTTTTTGGTTTTAAACCCCTTTTCTTTCGCCATTTTTCATATTTTTTCATGCCTGTAAAAAGTTTAGTTTCTTTTAAAAAGAAAAACAATGGAATAATGAAAAAATAACCTATGCTTGTTAAGAAAAATAGACTCTGCCACGTACTTAGAGTCCTACCCAAAAAAGGAATTTGAACTCCAATTGCTTGAATTACTCCACATGCAAATCCACCAACTGCATTTGTTGCTAGCACAGCTCCTACTAATCTTCCTCTTAAATGGTTTGGAGCCTCTTCAGCCATTATAATTAGAACAATATCAGCAGAGAGGAAATAACTTGCAAGAATTCGGACGATAAGAAAATAAATTAAACCTGGAGACCCAAGGGGAGAAAATGCGGTTAAGACTGAAAATGTGATAAATGCAATTGCAGTTATGAGTGTTAATGGACGTCTTCCATACTTATCAACAAAATATTTAAACGAAACCGCTGCAACTACTCCAATACCTGCAATACTAAGTACAATTCCTAGGGTTACGGGACTTCCTGTAAGTCCGAAATAAGAAAATAAATCTTGATTAAATATTTGATCCCAACTTAATTCGAGCGTCCCTGAAATTCCCCCCATTGCTAAAGTAATTGCTAAAGTTGACCAACCATCGAAGAACGTGACGATTCCAGCGAAAAAGAGAACGAACCACAGGTATTTATTCATTTTAGTTGGAAGAACTGATTGTTCCCTTCTTTTTTCACGAATTTTTCGGCGTTCTTCTTTGGATAACTTTTTGGAAGCCTCAGGCTTACCAATATTTTCAGATTCTTTGGGTTCTGTTGACAAATATATCGCCTTTGAAAAAAATCAATAATAGTATGATATTACAAATTTTATTTATTTTATTTTTTGTTGTGAGTTTATTATTTTTTATATTCCAAAAGAATTTAGAACTCTAATGAATGCAGATTTACTTCGAAAGTCACTAGAACTATCAGCAATCACTTCAGAAATGAAATTTGAATGCATAATGGAAAATCAAAGAGTGGATATTAACCAATTATTGAGATTTTTAGGAAAACAAGGTTATACCGAAGAACTACATAATGGAAAAAAACCATACTCGAATTTTAGAATAAATTTAGCAATATATGGAATAGTTAATTTAAAATTACAGCCATCACAAGTTATAAACTATCTTAAATGGCAGGAATTTGAAAAATTTTGTCTCTATGTATTGGAGCAGCATGATTTTAGTTGTATTAGAAATTTTAGATTTAAAAGAAAGAAAAAAAGATTTGAAATAGATATTGTGGGTATTCATCAGCCGTATATATTATGTATCGATGCAAAACTATGGCGGATTCGTTCTGGAAAATCTTCTGCTTTGAAAAAAGCAGTGGAAAAGCAAATCATTAGAACTAAAGCATTATCAAATGTCATTTCTAAATATATTGAGAAATTTCATATTTCAAATTGGAACTATGCTTTTTTTATTCCAATATTAACAACTTCGATGAATGAGGGTATAAAAGCTCATAAGGAAGTTCCAATAATTCCATTCTATCAATTTAACAATTTTATTGCTGAATTCAATAAAATTACTGATAACTTACCCCAATTTAAAGTAAAAGTTCCAAAATGTGGAGTTCAAACTAAACTTTTATTTTAAAAAATAATTTCATTTGCCCCAATTAATAAATTTATATGAAAATTTTTATTGTATTATCTAAAGACCTTTATCAATATATGAAAGTTTAATTACAACCAAAATTATCTTATATTATGGGTTAGCGAAACTCTTTCAAAGAGGTTTATTAGTGCCGAATAACATATACGATATAATCATCTGTGACCAATGTGGGCGTCAATCCGAGCCCGACATGCGATTTTGTACTTATTGTGGTGCTGCTCTTACTAAAAACCCTTTAAATTTCTCTTCAACTTCCTCTTCCCCTTCCACAAGCTCAGAGTCTCAAGCAGGGAATTTGTTATTTCAAAGACTTCAATCTAAAACTAATGAAGAGCCAAAGCAGCCAAGCAGAGTTAAACAAATATCTAAAAGTCCTAAAACGATATCATCCGTAGCCAAAATGAAGAGAATAACTAGAACAAAACCTCAAAAACCTACTACTGGAACCGTTTCAGTTGTAGATTCAAAATTAAAATTAAAACTTTTAGAGCAACTTAAAGACTTAAATAAATTGGATCGAACCTTGGAAGCATCTGCTATTATACGTTATCGAGACCACAATGTATTAGCGGCGGCTACTTCAACTCGAACAAGTGAAAATCTTATGGTGACAATAGCAAGTACCATATTTGACATTTGTTCAGATTCAATTAAAGCATTAGGGGGAGGAAATATTCGCATTTTAAATATTACTGCAGAACAGATTACTTTATTGCTTTCTCCTATTAATCCTGATACTGTACTTATCGTAGTAACAAATCCCAAGTCAAATGTAGGCTTAATTTCAATGTATATGGAAATTTCTTGCGAGAGAATAAGAAATTTATTACAAATACCAGCTTAAAATAATATTAATTCTGTTTTACATCTTAAATTTAATCCTTAGTTAAACCTATTTATCTATTTTTATTTTTACAAATTTTTTAATACAATCCTTATGATATTTATTTATTTTGAATCAAATTCTTCATAGAGATTTAACTAAAAAATAAAAATATTAAAATGAAACTTACAAATAATAACTTTGTGATGTGGAGATTATGGATTTCGTTCCAGTCAATAAGCCTATGTTAGGTGAAGAAGAAACAACTGAGATTTCGAAAATAATTCAATCTGGTGCACTAACGCATAAAGAGGGGAAGGGCAAATATGTTTTAAAATTTGAAGAGTCATTCGCTAAATTTATTGGAACAAAACATGCTATTGCAGTAAATTCCGGAACAGCGGCCTTACATAGTGCCTTATTAGCTTTGAATTTAGATCCAAAAGATGAAATAATTGTGCCAACTTTTACATTTGTGGCAACAGCAGAAGTTGTACTCCATGTGGGATGTAAAGTTGTATTTTCTGATATAAATCCAAGGACTTTTAATATTGATCTTTCAACTATTCAAAAAAAAGTAACTAATCGCACAAAAGCAATAATAGCAGTTCATTTATATGGCCATCCTGTAGACTTAAATCCTATTTTGGAATTTGCAAAGGATAAAGAAATAGCGGTCATAGAGGATGTGGCTCAAGCACATGGAGGCACGTATTATGGCAAGATGGTGGGTAGTTTAGGGGATTTTGGATGCTTTAGTTTTTATCCAAGTAAAAATATGACAACTGGAGAGGGAGGAATGATAACCACAAATAGTTCCGAACTTGCTGATAAATTAAGGATGATAAGAAATCATGGAGAATCTGAAGAATATAAAACTGTCGTATTAGGTCATAATTTTAGAATGCCAGAATTATCAGCCGCAATAGGAGATATTCAGTTAAAAAAACTTAAAGATTTTTTGACTAAGAGAGCAACTAATGCAGAAATTCTAAATAATGCACTGCAAGATGTCGAAACAATTAATATTCCAATAGTTGAGGAATGGGCTACTCACGCTTGGTATCTATATACCACTACTTTAAAAGATCCTACTAAAAGGAATGATCTCATCGCTAAATTAAGAAAAGAAAATATAGGAACGGGGGTTTATTATTCAACACCTTTACATTTAATGCCTTTATTCCAAAAATTGTATGGTTTTAAAGGAGGAGAATTTTTAAACTCTGAGAAAGCTTCAAAATCCGTATTAAGCCTTCCGGTCTATCCAGGAATTAATAAAGAGCAGATGGAGTTTATAGCAAATAAAACCCGTGAAGTATGTTTATCACTATAAGTCTATTATGATTCTTTACGAAGAAATGTGGTTCTTTTGCATTCAAAATGGAAAATGATTATATTCTGTACATTTTATAATCTACTTTTTGAATTTTCAATGAGAGGGATTTCTGGTTTTTTAGACCGATTTTTAGCTTTTTGGCTCTTTTGGGTTTACTTTGCTTTTTTCAATATGGTTATTCATATTGCTATAATAAGTTATGGATCTGAACGAGCAGTTTTAGCATCAACCGCAACATTCGGAATAATTCCAGCTACTTTTGTTACGGGAGTTGTTTTTATTAACCCTGATTTCACAGGTTTAAATACAATAATATTAATAATTGTTTTGATCGTCTGGTGGGGCATCCTACAAACGTGGTTTCCCTTATATATGTCCGGTAAATTATTTGGGGAACAAATTCTAGATGGTAAATTAAACAAGATTGGCTGGATTTTATGTTTGGTTTATATTGCTGTTTTTACATTAATTGCTTTCACAGGAGCAACGAAAGGAGCCCTTCATGGTTATATCATCTCTATAATAATTTTTTCATTATTATTTATATGGACCTTTATTGAAATCTGGAAAGCTAATCAAGTAGGAAAAAAGGAATTAATTGATAATGAACAAAATCTTTTTGATTCAAGACTTTTAGAATTTGGTTTTTATGCGACTGTTATAATTTCATTTATTTCAGGTCTTATCTTACCTTTATTTGATAAACCTATAGGAGATCCTCACATTTATCCTAAATCTCTTTGGTTAATGAGTATTTGGTCCATTTTGTTAATGATAATTACACTAATTTATAAATTGAAAGAAAAAAAAACCTTTCCTCTGCCATATTGATCATAAAACTCTTTTTAAAGTGTCAATTAATCTCGGTACTGTTTTATAATTTTCAAGTTCATTTGGATATATCCATTTACATGTTTTATGTTCCCAATCTATTTTAATCTCGTCAGTTGATACATCCCAGAGAAATGGATGAACGATCCATAATATTTTTTTCTCATTATCAATAATTTCTAGGGGAGTTCCTTCTTTTACCAGTTTAATGTCTTTCTCTTCTAATCCAGTTTCCTCAAAAATCTCAATTTTTGCTCTCATTTTTGGATTGACATCATCTTTCTCAATATATCCACTAATTCCTGCCCATTTTCCTTGATATGTTCCAACCTTACTACTACGCTTAAGAATCAGTATTTTAGTTTCATATTGAAGGAAATTTGTCACCACTTTCCTTGTTTCTAAAGACAATTTAAATCATTTTTTCAGTTGCTGTAATTTTTTATCAACAATTTCATTCAAAATTCTAGGATCCACCGTATGATTAGAGATTTCCATGACTTGTCCTACTAAGAATATCTTTGATTTTGGATGTTTCAGTGCATCTTGGACAGCTTTGGGGTGTTCTTGAAATATTTTTTCTACTAATTTCTCAATTTTTTTAGGATCGCTTATTCTGTAAAGGTTTTCTTCGTCAATTATTGCTTCAGGTTTTTTTTCTGTTTTTATCATTTTTTCTAAGACGTATTTAGCTGTTTTATTATGTATAGTCCCCTCTTCAATAAAATTTAATAGTTTAATCAAGTCATTTGATGTAATATTTACTTCTGATACATCAATATTTAGCTCATTTAACCTTCTTAATAGTTCATTTATTACCCAATCACTTACTTTTTTAAAATCCGAATATGATTTACAACAATCTTCATAAAAATCAGCTAATTTCTTACTGCTTACTATTACTTCTGCATTATAAGCTGGAAGTTGATAATCTTTTATAAGCCTTATTTTACGCTCATCAGGCAATTCTGGTAATTCAGATTTAATTTGGTCAATTTTTTCTTGAGAGATGTTGAGTGGAGCTAAATCTGGTTCAGGAAAATATCTATAATCGTGTTCTTCTTCCTTTGTTCTTAAAGAAATTGTCATTTTCCTTTTTTCGGCCCAATGTCTGGTTTCTTGTGGGATATCATGCTGAAATTTAATTGATTGCTCTTGCCTCCAAACTTCATGACTAAGGGCACGTTCCACATCTTTGAAACTTGAAATATTTTTTACTTCGACTCTGTTACCGCCCATTATTGAAACATTAGCATCACATCTGATTGCACCCTCAATACTACAATCTACTCCCAAATGTTCCATAATTGATCTTAATTTTTGTAAAAAAATTCTTGCTTCTCTAGGTGATTTTATAACAGGGTCCGTTATTATTTCTAAAAGACAAATTCCAGCGCGATTATAATCTACTAAGGTATATGGAGCAGTGTCAATAGTTCCGGGATAAGTCAATCTTCCAGGATCTTCTTCTATCTGCATTCTCGTAATAGTTATTTCCTTTTTATGAGTTTTCTTTTTATTTTTTACTTCTATAACAACTATTCCTCCAGTAGAAATTGGAATTCCACCAGCTTTATCGTATTGAGATATTTGAAAATTCTTCGGCATATCTGGATAATAATAATTCTTACGATAAAATAAAGTATAATGTGAAATTTTAGCATTTAACGCTAAACTAGTCATTATTGCGTATTCTACTGCTTTCTTATTAAGTGAAGGAAGTGACCCCGGTAAGCCAAGACAAACAGGGCACATCAAACTATTTGGTGGCTTTCCTCTATAATCCGAACTGCAGCCGCAAAATAATTTAGTTCTTAAATTAGTTAATTGAATATGGACTTCTAATCCTATTTTTACACCCAATTTTTTCAAATTATGTTCATTCATTTAATTATATCCTCTATAATTTGGGTCTTTTTTTATTAAAATCTGTGTTCTGCTCAAAAGTATTGGCAACTCTTAAAATAATAGGTTCTGCAAAGAAATTTCCTACGATTTGTAAGCCTATAGGGAGGGAATCTTGTTTAGTAAAGCCACACGGTATAGATATAGCAGGAACTCCTGCAATATTTATAGGAACCGTGCAAATATCCGCTAAATACATAGATAATGGATCTTTTATTTTTTCTCCTATTTTAAATGCGGGGAATGGCATAGTAGGAGTTATTAAAACATCAAATTTCTTAAAAATCTCTTCAAAATCTCTTTTTATTAGTGTTCGAACTTTTAATGCTTTTAAATAATACGCATCATAATATCCAGAGGAAAGAGCATAGGTTCCTAAAATGATTCTGCGTCTTACCTCAGCTCCAAAACCAATTCTTCTATTTTCTGAATAGACCTTATTCCATTCATTAAAATCTACATCTACCCTAAATCCATAACGCATTCCATCAAAACGAGCTAAATTTGAACTCGCTTCGGACATTGCGATAATATAATAGCAAGGTAATGCATAATTGATATGAGGTAAAGATACCTCCTCGTATGAGGCACCAAGCCCCTCTAATTTAGATATGGCATCCCAAGTCGCCTTTTTAACTTCTTCATTTATCCCCTCTCCTAGAAATTCTTTAGATACAGCAATTTTGATGTTTTTAACATCGTTAATTATATAATCTAAATAATTTACTTTAGGACGATTTACAGTTGTATTATCATATGGGTCGTATCCAACTAAATAATTTAATAATAATGCACAATCTTTTACATCCTTAGTAATAGGACCTATTTGTTCTAAGCTACATGCATAGCTGACTAAACCATATCTTGAAACCATTCCATATGTAGTCTTCATACCAACTGTACTTGTAAAACTTGCTGGACATCTAATAGATCCTCCAGTATCACTTCCAAGAGCCAATATTGTTTCATTTGCCGCAACCACTGCCCCTGAACCTCCAGAAGAACCACCTGGAACTCGATTTAAATCCCATGGGTTATAAGTTGGACCGTAATAGCAACTTTCAGTTGAACTGCCCATTGCAAATTCATCCATTCTGGTCTTACCTAAGATAATTGAATCGGCCTGTTTCAAGCGAGCAACTACTGTCGAATCATATACAGATATATAGCTTTCTAAAATGTGTGAGCCACAGGAAGTTTGTGTATTAAATACATTCATATTATCTTTTATCGCAATTGGTATGCCTGCTAAACCTCCCATTTTCTTTTTATTTTTAATTTTTTTATCAATTTCTTTCGCAGATTCTAAAGCTTCTTTTTTAAGCAAAGAGGAGTATCCATAGATTTTGTCTTCAACAGCTTCTATCCTTTGAAATACAGATTGGACCAAGTCTATAACAGAAATTTCTCCTCTTTTAATCATATCTTGTAATTCATGTGCCGTTAGTTCATATAGCTGAGTCACTATTTCACCTCTGTCATCCTCGGCGCTTTTATGAAATCCTTTTCTTTCTTGGGAATATTTTTAAAAACTCTTTCTTTTGTTAAAGAAGGTTTTACTACATCGTCACGAAACACATTGAAAATGTTTAACACATGAAATGTAGGAGGTACATCGGTTGTATCTACTTCATCTAATTGTTTGAAGAAAGTTAAAATATCATTAAATTGTTTAGTGAAAAGTTCTTTCTCATCTTCACTAAGTTTAATCCTACAGAGTTCTGCAATATGTTCTACTTCTTTCTTTGAAATTATTTTCATGCAAAATCAAATTTTTTGATATAAATTTTGAATAATTAAATAAACAACCGCACAAAATATTAATAACTAAATTAATTGAAAATCAAAATTTAAATTGATAATAAGGTGATTTTTTGTCTGATGAGATCTCTGAGGATGATATGGTTATTGAAGAGGATATTGCAGAAGAAGATGAAGATGAAGTATTTGAGGAAGTTATAGTAAATTTTTGGCGGACTGGATGGCATGATGCGGCCTTTGGATTCCGACAATTGGAACAGTATCGTGCTCGAAGCAGACAGTGGAGTGCTGGAATGCAAGTAAGGGGAGATGTTACATTTAAAGAAAAAAAAGATAAAAAATATATCATAGGGTTCAACGAAGAAGCATGGGAAGAAGATGAAGATGGGAAACTTGCTAAAAAACATGGAAAATTCGCGGATTTGAATAGCAGAGTTATAATAAAGCTTTTTTCAGAACTAAAAGAAAATAGGGGAGGAAACTGGGCAGGTACTCTGGAATTATCAATATTAGAATCTTTAGTTCTAACAATTGGAGAAAGAGTTGGACCATTACCAGTATTTTATATAATATTACCTAGATATCCCTACATCATTCGTTTAATTAGATCACATACAAGGATGGGACAACGATACGTATTTTCGCTCATCGATCATAAAAGGAAAGATCCAACAAGAATTTTTGAAATTGAAAAGAAAATGGTGGCAATGGGCTTGGATTTCAAAGTTGAAGATTCTTTCACGGAAAAAGAAGTGGCTAAAGTTGATGGAAAAGCTCTAGACATCGGCGGAAAATGGGTTATTCGTATTAAAGATAAGGCTTTAAAAAACAATAGGATCTTTCGTCAGGTTGTAGTTCTATTTGCATGTTTATGCAAATACATAGAAGATGTCAACGAAAATATCGAAAATTTACATGAGCAAGTCGTAAAGAAGAAATACAAATTTTTTCCAGACCATCATGAACGAACTATGTTTTTAAATCCCCGTGTAGCAAGACGCAAAGCTTAAATACTTTATATAAAATTTGAACTCATAAATCTTTTTTTCTTATTTTCTAATTTTGAATGACTAATTTAAATTTGGATTTTAATCTAAAAAATAAAATATAATTTAGTTACAAAGTTAGTAATAGAAAATCTTCATTGTTTTCATTTCAAAGTTATTAATGGAGTAATGTAATTGATTCACAATTTAGCAATTATGAAAAAGATCACAGGTGGTTTCCTCTTCTACAAGGATTATTGGAATCTTTATAAGGATTATACTAGTATTTTGAAGATTTTCACTGCATATATTCCTTTCATTATGCGTACTGAAGAAGAAACTATAAAGGTATTAAAACAGGGAGAAGAATTTGAGTTTCACTTCGGAAATTATCAACTAGTTGTAGTTGTATTTGGAGTTGATAAAGGCACTGATAAGGAAATGATACGTGACTTTATGGAACGTATATCTAATAATATTGACATCATTTATGATTCTGAAGAAGCACTCAGGAGTAAGGATCTCCCACCTGGTATGGATCAATTTTCAAAAGAAATTGAACTTATGGTTCGTGCTTCGCCTAATTATGAAGAGTTATACAAGCTGGATAAGACAGTAGAACAAAGAATAAACATTACTCCTGCAAGCGAAGAGCTGAATCGACGTAATACAATGTTTGCTGAACAAGGTTTTCAGTTAAAGAATGAATTTTTTTGTGAATTTATAGCAGATGACGACAAGATGCCTGTTGTTACAAGGCCAAAATTTTATATGACCTCAAAAGCTGAATATAACCCTGATTCTAGTAAAATCGAAGCGAAATCTTATGAAATTTATTTAGATTTCCTTGAATACCCTAAGCCCCCCAAATTTCCTGACTTTCCTAGAGGTCTACATAATATTATTGGAAATCCATATGAAGCCTTGGATACTTTAAAAGAATGGGATATAGTTCATCCGCCTGCCTGGGTAGAGCTGGTGAGGGAACTTGAACAAAAAGTTTATAAGTCAGAAACTCATTTAATAGAACCTATAATTGAACAACCTTATGAACCTGGGAAAAAAGGGAAGGGAAAAGGAGAAGCAACTGGCAAAACAAAGGATGGTCAGAAAAAAACTAGTAGTTATAAATAATCACGTTTTAACTTCATAAAATATCAGTTTAATAATTAATAAGTTAAATTAGACTTTCTCTTTAGGAAAAAAAAATAAAAATAAGAATAATAAAGAGTTATAAGGAAGTTGAAAAGGAATCAAAAAATAGCAATTATTTGTATTATTTCTTGGACTGTAAGCGGATTAATTGGGGGATTAGACTATTTAAATTTAATAAAAGAGCAAAAAGAAGGAGTACAAAGAGAGTTTTTCATTTACTCCATTTTTCCTTTATATATTGATATACATATAAGATCTAATACAAGTTGGGTAGGTGCTTACACTATTGGTATAAGAGAGCGAGTTTCTGATAATGGTACTGGTTATGGACAACATACTGGTTTTGGAATATATTCTTGGTGTGAATATACAATAACAGCTCCCGGTTGGTTAAATATAACAGTATATTTTCCCCATAATGTAGTAAGTCATAGTTCTATTACAAATGTCGGTGAAATAGCTAGGTGTAGTGGTAGAACACCATTTGAATTTTTTATGCTTTTGGCAGTTCTAATTTAAAAAGTATACTGCCGACGAATTAATTTCAGTCAGGTGAAAAACTAGAAATTTTGGATTATTATCTAATAACTTTTAAGACGTAAATTGATTAGCTATAATTTACATTTTAATATAATATTACAGCTATTTTAAAAGATATTTCTGACCAATATAAATGAAAATTACTGCCCCCACGAGTATAAGAGTTGAACATATAATAAGAACTAATTCTTGAGTTGTTACACCTAAAATTGCATATAATCCGAATGCTGAGATAATTCCAATTGAAAGCATAAGGAAAAGAAAGAACGAAAATACCATCAATCTAATATTTTCTTTGTTATTTATATACCATTTTTTAAGCCTATTTTCCTCATATGCTATTTTTTCTTTTTCTTCCCTAATTTTTAGCCTTTCTTTCATTTCTTTTTCTAATTCTTCTTCGACTACTATTCCTTCCTTCCTGCCGATTATCTTTGGTTTTTCAGTTGCTTCATGATGCTCTCTTATTTTATTTAGAAGTAAATTCCTACTCGACTTCTCTACTTCTTCTTCGGCTTCATTTTCATCTTGAATTTCTTCTATAACTTCTTCCTCCGACTCTTCAACATCTTCGATTTTTTTTCGTTTGCTCATTTCCTAATTCTCCATAAAAAATAACAGTTACATCCACGGTTTTTGAATCATTGAAAAATTTGACCCAACATTTACTCTAATTTTATCTTTTTTTTCTCCATAATAACCAAATTTCATTTGATACTGCAGTTCTGGAATTTTTTTATTTTGTAGTATTAATAATATTGGTTTTACTATAAACTTACTATATGCTTTTACTTGAAAATTTTCTTGAAATTCTTGAAAACTCTCAGTTTCATTTAATAATATCTTTTTTGGTTCTATAGTTTCAACTTTTAAATTTTTATTTTGTAAGAAATTCTTAAAATTATTGTTCAAAAATGAGGGAAATGTGTTCCTCAATTCGACGCTCTGCTGGAAAATTTCACTAAATAATTTCAATAATGCTTTTTGAATCTCATCTGTTTCCATTTCAGTACTTATTTCCAAATTTTGTAGAAATATTTTTGGTTCGAGCTGTTTTTGACCTTGTGATTTAATAAAATTAATGAAATTATTGACTTGTTCAAATAATAGTTTTTCTTTATCAATATTCTCTTGTCTAAAGTCATCAATCCAATTTAGTAATAAATCATTCCAATTTAACTTCATTGCAGTTAATCTTCTATCAAGAAAATTAAGATATTCTTCAGAGAAAGAATCTGGATTTTCAGAAACCTTTTCCTCATTTTCAAATAAAAATGTATTAAAAACACTATAACGAAGTAAATATTCTGTTAAGAATAGAACTTCACGAGGATAGCTCTTTAAATTATTAAAAGTTTTGGAAAAAAGCTTCTTATTATCTTCAGAATCTACACGAGGTAAAATAAAATTTCCGCTAAAGTCAATAAGATCCGCTAATGTTAAATTTTGTTCTTCTACAAAATTTTCCATATAAATCATTAATTCTTTAGGAAGTTGCTCTTCAATTTTATCTTGATCAAATTTTACTTCCACTTCTTCTAAATGTTTTTTATAAATCTCATTTGATGCATAACTCTCAAATTTGTTTAAGTATGTGTCTGCAATTGCTTTAATTGTTTCTTCTTGATCCTTTAATACTTCTTCTTTGAATTTCCTTATATATGATCTTAATAGTTCAACTTCACAATTTTTAGATAGAAAAATAGGAAGACCCCTTATCAAATTTGAAATTGAGTGATTCGCATATTCTATGAAGAAATTTAGTTCAGGTTTAAATTCCCAAGCAGCAATCTCTTTATTACCTAATTCTTCTCGCACAGGGCCTATAAATTCTTCAAAAATCTTTATTAGCAAAGATTTTTGCTGTCCTAAAGATTTTTCAAGAACCCAATTTTTAAATTTATCAACATGTTCATTAAATTCAGTTTTAATACCACTTTTAAAATATTCTTCAGCAGATGCTTGAAAACTTTTCAGAGCATCACGATATACTTCTACTTCTTCCCTTAATACAGGAATTAAAAAATCAAATCTTTTTTTAGCTTCATATCTTCCAATCATATCGATAAAATAATCTAAAAAAAATGACAAGAATCTCGATTGAGTCATATTGCCTGATAATTCATTTAATGGCAAAAATGCCTCTCTTGAAAATGAGAAAGTATTTTGAGTAATTCTTTTAGCTGTAATTGGAGATAATGCATGTTTTAAATATTGGATAGAGGCTTTGTCTTCAGATTTTTCTTTTAATCGGGACAGCTTGATATTTTTCAAGTTAATTTCAGGAGGTAGTGTTATGTAATTCGTATCTTGATTGCCTGAAATTACATTGTCTGCATCCACATCAACCTGATCAAGATTTTGGCTTTTTTTACGATCGCCTTCCTTGTATGTTCTTTGCCATTTTTTTTCGATAAATATTCCAAACATTTTTTGGGCAGATCTGGAACTATATCGCTCAAGAATTTGTGTTCGAGCTTTATTATCAATTTGTGGTCTATTAATTTCTTCTTCTATTTGATAAATATTTTCACAAACTGTATTCAGTTCATTTTTAGCTTTATAAACATCAATTAATCCAGTTTCATACTCAAAAGCTAAAATAAAATCGGATCTTGTTTTTCTTGAACCTGTAATGAGCAATATTCCCTTTGGAAGTAATTTGTCTTCTTTTCCTACATATTCTAAAAGAAATTCAGCAGAAAATAATGTTGATCCAGCATAATCTTCCATAAACGAATTGAATGCAGACAAATAGGTCGCAGTATTATTAATTAATTCTTTCACTTTCACACTATGTACTCTTCCTGGGCTTACAATGCCACCATAAGGAGCACCATTTTCATCTATATAGCTAAAAATAGTTGCGTAGATTCTTGAAAGTTCATCTCCCGTAAAAACAAGATCTAATATTTTCAATGCCTCCGGTTTATCATAATATTAATTTGGTTATATTTTGACAAAATTAATTTATATTGATGGTTTTATTATCATTTTTATTAGACATATATCTTATCAATAATTGTTATTCTTAATTAAATTCTAATTTAATATCACGAATAACGTGTTAAGACAATTATTAAAGTGATAATTATGGCAGAAAAAGGAACTATCTTTGAACAAATAAAAGAAAAGATCGATGAATTAATTATGGGACGCCGATACATTATTTCAGAGGTCGGAAAGCTTAAAGTAGCTATGGATAAACTTCAAGCAAGCCTTCCAGATGTTACTGATCTTGACAAATGGTTAACAGAAGTAAAAGGTGCCGTGAGCAGTATGGGACAGCTTTCAACTGTATTAAATCAGCTTGCAGATTCCGCTGGAGCCATCCAAAGTATGAATATGAGTATGGACTCGGTGAAGAACACTATAAAGGGTATGGGTGACCTTCGCTTAGTAAGCGAAAATATAATGACATCTTCAACAAAAATAAGTGGGCTTGGTGAATCTGTGAGAGAAGTTCGTGATTCAATCCGTGGTATGGATTCACTTAAGGAAGACTTTGCAGCAAATCTTGGTATTATGGGGGAATTAAATATCTCAATGTCTGGGCTTAAAGGGACAATGGATACTTTATCTTCAAAATTCGAAGGTCTTGCAGGATTAGCAGATCTTGGAAAGGTTGCAAAAGATTTGAAGCCAGCCATTGATGATTTAAAAACGACTATGGGTACTATAGGAGAACTCAAAGAAACCTTGACAGATATTAAAAAAAGTGCAACCACATTAGGTGATTTAAAGCTATTAGCAACTGAACTTAAAGCAACTATGGCAGAGTTTCGTGAAACTTCAAAAACAATAGGCATAGCAACACCCGCTGCATCTGTAGGTTTACCCAAAACAAAACCGATTGCAAAACCAATTAGTATTAAACCAATTTCCAGTTCTACAACGACAGGGCCAAAACCGATCAGTAAAAAACCAAAATCCAAAGAACCCTTAAAAGCAGGAATAACTTACAAGAGGAAAAAACCAACAACTGCAAAACCAGCTAAAGGAAAACCCGCGAAAAAGAAGAAAGGAAAAACGCCTCCAATTGTTTTAGAAGTATTTCAATTAATAGAACAACGAGCACAGCGAGGCGAAACTGCAGGTGCGCTTTCTAAAATTATAGAAAATGCTAGGGACACAATCTCTAAAAGTTGGAAATGGCATCCAATTCTATATGAAGTAGGGACTTTCGCAAGAAAATTGAAAAAATATCCACCTGAAAAACCACCAGATACAGAAGTAATTAATCTATTGATGAAAAAAATGGAAGAATGGAAAGAGAAAATGACTGATGACGCAAAAAGGTAAAATAAATTTTTAGTACAATCATAGTATATTAATTTATCAACTATTCTTTTTTATTGTAAGCGATTGCTTAATTATTTTATAAAATAAAAAATTAAAATATGTAATAAGTAAATTATATTAGATTTCATCCCATATAATGTCATATACTGCGTTTCGAATTGCTTCTGTCCGAGAAACATATAATCCTGATTCTACAAGTTTGTCAATTTGTTCTAGATATTCTTTAGGAATTTTTATTGATAATTTTGCTAACATTATTAATCATCACCTTTTAAAACATTATCATTTCCTCCCTTTTTGAATATTATTTCGATTTCTTAAAAAAAATAGCCTATTTAATTTTAATTTTTAAATTTTTCAATAAATTCTATTTTAAAATTTAAACAATTATATAATCAAAATAATTAAAACTAAAATTCCAAAAAAAAATTTAAAAAATATTTATAATTAATTAATACACGAAAAATTTAGAGAAAAAATACCTTTATTTTTCAAAAAAAAAACATGTGAAGGGAAAATTGTCGGATATTTCTGATGTATTTAAAAATTTAAGGGACAAACGAAAGGATAAAGATAAAACTTTTAAAAAAATTTTTGAGTCAATAGATAAAGCTGAATTATTTGAACAGAAAGGTAAGTTTTTTGATGCTGCAGATTTATATGAGAAGGCAGCCAAAGATGCAGAAAAGACGGATGATAAAGAACTGCAGAATCAGCTTTTGGCGAAGATTGAAGAATGTATGGTTAAAGGGGAAGAGAAGCGAGAAAAGTTAGATAAAATGTTTTCTATATAAATGCATTTTTCAATGTATTTTTTATCTTCTTGTGTAAGAAATAAAGAATCTTATTATCTTAAAAACATTTGTAGATTAAAAAAAAAATCGAATTTTTGTCGATAACTATAGAATTTGGAAGATAATTGACTTTAATCACAAAATTTTCGTCGAATATCGGCGTTTAAAATTAATTAAAACAATATTTTTATAAGTAAAATGATCTTATAAAATATTAAGAATAATTAAAAAAAATATTTTATAATCCAAATAAATTAAAAAAAATAAATATGAGGGAAATAAATATGGCGAAAAAAAGATTCTTTGCCTGGTCTCCAACCCGCACATTGATGTCCAACGTAGGTGCAAAAATAGTAAATAAGGCCGCAGTGGACTATCTCATCAGTCACTTAGAATTAGTGGCTGTTGATATAACAAAAAAGGCCATAACATTTGCTAAGCATGCAAATCGTAAAAAAGTCACTGCAGCAGACATACAATTAACAATAAAACAATTTTCTTAATCAACATTATTCTTTATCTTCTTTTTTTTTTGTTAAGTCAAGTATTCGACTAAATAAAAAAATAAATTTAATTAGGTAGGGAGAAACCGATCTCTTCGATAACCTCTGTCATCCATTCATAGCGTTCGTTAGATTCTACTAAAAACATAGTAATATTATTAATTTTTTTGATAATTTAAGAAATACAATCAAAAATTTATTATTTCATTTGTGTTTCTTACGATTTAGGTTTAATTTGAAAAATAAGTATAATTATTAATCCCATTTTTGCATCCTTTTTAATTTTAAAAATATCTTAAGACTTATATAATTCAATATGGAATTTGTTGTGTAATTTATCGTTTGGTGACAGATATGTCTGAAAAAGACGAGCCCAAGGTTGTTAAAGTTTTGCAAAAATCAGGCAAAGTTGATGACGAGATTGATTGGCAAGTTGCAAAACATATAATGAATTTGGGGGGATATACAGCTTGTCAACCCAGTCTGGTAGAATTACAGAACGGCAAACAAGCGATAAAATATTTGATAGATAAAACAGTAGTTGAAAAAGACGGATTGTATGGATACGGCATTGTGGGAAGTCTTTATGTAAGTCTAGAACCTTTAGGGATTATGTGGTTTACACCAAAAGAGATCTTAGAAAAGAAGAGTGAAGAACTCATTAAGACAGCAAAGCCACAAAAGCGCCCTCGCGTATATTAGGGGTTGATTTTTTCTATTATTTATACTTTTTTAAAATTAAAATTCTCATTTTAAGGTTTTAAAATGGTCAAATGGAATCAAGTTAAGTTATGGACAAAACGAATTTTTTTTATTGTCAGTCTTATTTTAATAGCTATAGCTTTTTTTGGATATTATCCTAGAATTTCTCAAGTTAATATTTATCCAGATTACACAAATTTGATTTTTTTTATTGTATTTTTAGTAATTGGTTTGATTTTCCCAATATTTTTTATATCGGATTATATAATTCAACGATATAAATTGCAAAAAGCAATATCAGATGCATTATATAAAAGTATTAGAATTAACGATAAAGAGTTAGCTTCAAAGATTAATGAACCATTGTGGCGAGTTACTCCTATATTTAAAAAAATGGCTTATAAAGATGGAATTTTAGTTTATTTTTCAGGAGCTCCAACATTTTTTCATTCTAATTTTATTGATCGTTTTATAAAAACATATGAAAATTATGGAGATTTGGGAAATGTATCAAAAGAATTCGCCCAAAAACATTCCATAAATATATCAAAGGATGATCTTGACATTATTCTAGATGAATTAATTTATCTCGGGTACAAAAATGTTGTTGAACTTGCAGAAAAATGGGAAAAAGAAAAACCTACAGGCATAGATAAATCAAAAAAGCCTTCAAAAGCGGTAATTAGAAGATTGGGTGACAGTCGTAGAAAGAAGAAAAAATGAGAGTTTAACGAGGTATTATTTTTTTTCTAATGAAAGCAACCTCTTTTTATCTCTTTTTATTGCTCGTCGAATAGCAACCCTTATAACTTCGACTTTAGATGGAAATTTACCATTTTTAACTAATTCTTCAATAAGATTTATGTATTTTAAAGGTAATGTGATTGAAGTTTGGATTAGTTTCATACTCATCCCACACTATAATGGTTTTATACTTTAAAACTAACATTAGTGCTTATCCTTAATATATATTCAATTTGGCACTATTTCCATTGAAATAATTGATTTTCTAAAAATACTTTGAAAAGTAATGTCAGATATTGAATAGCTTAATTAAAAAACAAAAAATTGAGAATATTATTTATTATAAAAAATTTCATTTATTTTTAAGAAAATATTCGCATATATTTGCTAAATTTTCTTCCCTTTGAACCCCAATGAAACGATCTACCTCTTCCCCATTATCTGGAAACTTCAACAACTCTCCTTTATGATAAATTTGTAGTGTTGGCACGGCAACTATGTTAATTTTTTCAGCATGGCTTCTATTCTTATCAATATCAATTGATACAATTTTAACTCCCTTATCTTTATATTTATCTTGCAATTTTTCCAAAATCATGTGCTGTATTCTACACGGTCCACACCAAACTGCTGAATAATCAACAATTACTATTTTATTTTTTTCCAATAAATCCTTCAGCTCTGATTCGTTAATTTCTTCGATCATTTTAAAATCTCCAATTATTAACAGATTACTAATTTCTTAAAATAAATATTAATATTGTTGAAATTATCAGAAAAAATATAATTATTTGCTTAAATCCTAAATTTTTAAACCATATAATAAATTTACCATAATTGAAGCTGCAGTCAAATCAGCTGTTGTTCCCGGATTCATTTTTCCTGATTTTTTTTGTA
This sequence comes from Candidatus Helarchaeota archaeon, assembly GCA_013375355.1. The sequence continues at coordinate 14,563 of JABXJV010000180.1, read as the reverse complement.
GATAATTATCAAATTCGATAATTTCTTGTCTTCTATATCTAAGTCCGCCTCCATCTACTATTTTTTTAGCACGTTCACTAATACTTTTTGCTTTTTCAAGACTTGTTTTGCGTTGGATTAAAGAATCAGGAACACATGAAAGGATATAGAGAAATGTATCGACTGTTGCAATATTGATTTCTTTACTTTCTTCAAAGACTTTTTTAAAGTATGGAACCCCTATTTCAAAAGTTATTTTAAAATCGGAAACATATTCAGCTGCAATATTATCCCATGACGCGCTAAGTTTAAAAATGTCATACAAATTAATATTTTTCTTTAAAATTTTAGTTTTGGATGATTTATCCATGACATCAAATTCCTTTACTTGACCTAAACCACCAGGTTGACAAATTTCAATTGCTTCATATAAATTAATTGTGTCTTCTGACGTTGTATTTTTCAAAATTTTTGATAAAACTTCTCTTAGACTATCATTTTCGATTTCACCTTGTTCTAATATAATTCCTGCTGCTGCTGATAATGGTCCCAATAGAAGTAACAGTCCTAAATTAATATTTCCACCTCTTTGCCAATTAAGTGTCTCTTTTACACCTTGTAAAATAAATTTCCCCAGATTTAGTTCCTTTAATTGTAACTGGCCCCTGCCAATTTTATTACTCCTTGATACTAACTCATAAAATGATTTTCTGCACACAATAGCACCAATCAAAAAATGTTCGAATTGAGTCTTGGGAAAATTTTGGGTTCGATGGACATTACCTGGCTTAGGATAGCCTGAAACCTCTAGTACCATAGCAATTTGGCTACATCTTACAATATCTTCTCCATTTTTGATGATTAATTGTTCATTCAATTTAAATAACTCCAAACCATTCCAAAATAAATTCCTAAATAAAACCAAGATTAATTATAAATGAGAATGATCTATTTTTATTCTACAAGTTCTTAATCTAATTGGTTTAAATATCCTTTATTTATCATTTTACATGAAATATTCAAGTAGATGAAAAGAAATGGAAGATGATGCGATCTATTTAGGTGAAGATTATAGTTTAAGTATTATTTTAAGAGATGGAAGAATAGCTGGTTTTCGAGATAATATTTTCAAAAAACAATTTGAAATCGATGATGAATTTGAATCCTTAAGAAAAATTGAAATCTCTGAGTCTGTCATTTTTGATGCTGTTTCGGATAAAAAAGACCGCATCAAAGTATTATCGCCATTTCCAATCTCTCTTGGGTTGCCAGTAAAGGTTTTAACTCAATCTCTCGGAGTTGGAACTAGAAGAATAGAAGTATTTCAAGGGCAAACCTTAGGTAAAATGGTAATGAGAACAACTTTTAATATAAAGAGATCAATTAAATGGAAAATTATGGCAGATTATGAACAACTTGGTTCTAAGTCAGTTCAATTCCCCCAAAAAGTTAGTGCAGAAATCTATTCTACTGCATCAGCGGGTTTTGAGACAAATTATTTTTATTTTGCATTACCCGAAGGATTTAGCCAAGTTATCTTATTCTTCTCAAGCGAACTTGATTTTGAACGTATTGGGAAAAACATGTTAATTCTTGATTCAAGTGATCCTTCTTTTGAAGCAATTGCAAAAAGTGCCCCGGATGGAGAAAAATTCTTCCCATTATTAACTTTTACTTTTATGACTGACTATAAAAATAAAAAAGAAGAGCTAAAAAATCAATTAATTATTGGATCTATATTAACAGCTCGAGGGAAATATGAACTTGCGTTGGAATACCTTGATAAGGCATTAAAGATTTCCAGAAAAATTCAAGATTCAACAGTTGAGGCAGAAATTTTACTTAAGATGGGATCTGCTTTTGAAGATTCAGGGCAATTAGAAGACGCTCTACAATGTTATCAATCTGTCTCAAGTGTATATCACGCAGCTGGGAATACTCTCGCACTTATTTCTAATTATCTGACTGTAGGAAGTGTTCTTGAACGTATTGGGAGATATGATGAAGCATTAGAGTATTACAACGAAGTATATAATAGTGGGGCTCAAGATCCCAAAACAGTCTTAAAAGGAATAAGCAGATGTTTAGTTGGTATAGGTCGTAGTGATGAAGCTGTTGATATTAGACGTCAATTACTTGATGATGTACGAACAGCACGTGATAGAGAAGGCGAATCAGCGGCTTTAATGGATTTGGGTGAAGTTCTATTAGCAGTAGGGAGAATGGGTGAAGCAATGAGTATGTTTGAGCAAGCCATAAGAATCAGAAAGGGTATAGGCGATGAAAGAGGTATTGCTGAAAGTTTAGAGTCGATGGGAGAGGCTTTGTTTAGGCGAGGAAAGCTGGTTAAGGCAAAAGATTATTATGAAAAGGCAATTGAAGAGTATGAAAATATAGGATTATTACTAGAATCAGCCCGTATTAAAGAAAAAAAATTAAGAAAAATAACCACACGTCCATATAGTGGATGTGAGGTATGTGCTGCCAATTGCTCTTTAGAGATTATGGGGCTTTCTCATGCAGATATTAATGATCCTATTTTTAGAGAACAATTTAAGAAAATTTTAAGAACCGCCCTTTCCCGAAAGGATTTAAATCCTGTGGCCGAATTACTTCTTGAAAAAGCTCAAACTAACATCCTGCTAAGACAAACAAGTTTAACTCCAAAGCAATATGCATATTGTTTATTTATCCATGCGGGAGAAGAAATCCTCGGGAAATTAAAACCAGAATACAAACGTCAGATTGAGAAATTGGTATCAGATTCGATACGCCGTATTCCTGCTTAATTTTATTTTTCCATTTCTAAAAGTTTCATTTCTTTTTCAATTAATCCATCTATAATCTTATTTTGGTTTAAAAATATCTTCATGTTTGGAGAAAGATAAACATTTCTTTGAGATTTGATGGAATTAAACTTATTTTTATATTTTAAATTCCAATAAAAGAAGTCATCAATGCTTGGATGACTTGAAATGATAGATAAATTGTATTTTCCAGCGCTAATTTTATAAATTATGGGAATATTATAATCATTTTTAAGATCTGCTATAATTTCTTCTAGTTTGGCTTCAATTTCTAGAAATGTTAAGATTAGATAATATGTTGGAGGAGCAAAAAAATTTGAAAAATAACACGAAGGATAATCTATTAATTTTAATTTTTTTAGTTTTTTTATTCTCAATTCAATAGTTTTTCGATGAATACCCAATTTTTGGGATAACATATTCTTATTTATTTTTAAATAATTACCTTTCAATAGTAAATTTTTTAAAATATTGAAACCAACAAAGTCAATCTCATAATTATTGATTAATATTTTTTTATTTTTTCTAAATTCTTCTTCAAGATGTCCGATTATTGCATTTGGTTCATATTTTTCAATCAAATTATTCGAAAAATAGTAACTTGTAGAGGCGTGTCTATGTTCTCTTGATGGTATTTTATTTTGTTTTACAAGATTTTCACGCCATATCTGATATGATAAAACTGTTTTATGATATTCAAAAATTAAAGTATTATGATCTCCTTCAATTATCTTAAACGCTGCAAAAATATTATTATCTGATAATAGCCAATCTTTCGCACTTTCTGGTAAATCTGCAAAAACAAGTACAAATAAAGGATATTCCTTGGTAATTAGACCAAATGGAAAATATATAGGGGGCATAATGATTTTATTTTTAAATAAATCGTCTATTCTTCTTTTTATAGTACTCCTATGTTTACCCAATTTTTCGGATAATAGACCATAATCAACAGTTAAGCCAATACCAGAACTAATTTCCTTTAAAATTTGTAAATTTAATTTATCTAATTTCATTTTATAAATTCTCTTAATTTTTCATGATTTCTTATTCTTACATTATTAGATAATTCAAAATTTGTTTTTCAGATTTAATCAATTAAAAAAACATTATTGATACTAATTATCTAAAAAAATATTAATTTTATTAATAAAGGATCTATTTATTCGCAAATTTTTCAAATTCAGAAGAATAAGATAAATTAAATTTTAAACTCTTCAGTAAAACGAAAGAACGTATCTTTTAATAATCCCGCTAAAAATGAAATTAAATTTTGTTTTGTAGATTTAAATCCTACCGGAACATTCTTCTCATCTATAAACCCAAAGAATAAGGTATCTCCATCAGAAATAATGGCGTATAGGTCTGCTGGGGGATATTTTCTCAGTTTGATATGGCCATAATCTTTATAACGATCTAAATTTAAAATTTGATTTCTATCGCCCATATCAATGGACGTTGCAGCTTGAATCATAATTCTGGGCGGTAGAGAGGTCAAATCTAGTTGCTCTAAATGAGTAAATTTTGGAATAAATAATAAAAGATTTCTTTTTGTGTTTTTTATTATATCTTTAATACATTCAATAGCCTGTCTTTCACCAAAATATATGGTTTCAATCTTTTTTCCTTCATAAAAAGCTAGTTCTTTATTAAGAGAATTAATTTGAGATTTTAAATCTTCAATCTTAATTTGTAGTTCTTTAATACTTAAATCGGGAACATAATCAGAAGTTTCGCTTAATTTTTTAATTTTTAAAGAAGCATCATTTAGTTTCTCTTTCAATTTATATATTTCATTATCTTTATTTTTTAAATTATCTTCGAATTCTGAAAGCTTTTTTGCAATTTTAGGATCTTTAATTGTTAATGAGCGTTCTCTTTCTAATTCGCGAATTTTTTCTTCTAATTTGGTTAATTTTTGGGTTTTTGTCTTTTCTTGTTCTAATTTTTGTTTTAGTTCACTATTATTTTTGTTTAATCTAGCAATTTCTCTGGATTTTATTTCACTTTCATCTAAGTATTTTTTTTCTAAATCTTTACAACGATTATCAACAATAGAATATTTCATTTCCCAATCTTTTTCGACTTTTGCTAGTTTATCCTGCAATTCCTTAACTTTTTCTAAACTGGATGTCGAATACTGTTTGATAAATTCTTCTTTTTTTTCGAGTTCAGGTTTCATACTTTTTAATTCTACATTTAATTCCATCTTTTCCCTTATTAGATTTTGAATATCCGTTGCATATTTTTTTTGAATTTCTAAGAGTTTAAGCTTTAAATCACTGATTGTTTTATCTTTTTCTTTTATAGTATTTCTTAATCGCCATACATCCGCTGTGTCATCTAAACTCAAGATTTATCCCCATTTTTATTTTGTTTAAGGCAAATATTATGTTTTTCTATTAGCTTAATATAAGGAATAGTTTTGAATCTTTTAAGGCGTTCAGACGGCTCTTTCCAAAATCATCATCTTTAACTGATTCACAGAACGTGTTCTTCATTACACCAAATTATTATAATTTTAAAATCTAATAAATATTTTTGAGTTAAATTAATAGAAATTGGAAATTAATACAGCACATAAATGTAATTAATATGTGATAAAAAACTTATCAAATTTGCCTTTAAATTTCTCCCAATTAACTTCCACTTTAGTAACTCTTGCATATTGTGGCCCTTTGTGTAGGAATTTGATTAATTCTTCTAATTTATCTTCTTTACCTTCCGCAACAACTTCTACTCTTCCGTCCCTAAGGTTTTTAGCCCAACCTTTTATACCTAATTTAGTTGCATACTCTTGCGTCTCCCATCTGAAGAAAACTCCTTGAACTCTACCAGATACGAACGCATGTATTCTTTTCATTTTTATTCATAATTTTATTTTATAAAGAATAATTTGATTTTAAGTATTAATTTAAAACAGATAAATAATTTTTGCTAATTTGTGGTATAAAATAAAAAATTAATATTACAATTAAATAAATTACTTATTTATTTCCACAACTCGAAAAAATGCCAAAATTTTATCTTTAAAATGCCACCACTAATGTCACAGAAATTTTCATCGAAATTTTTTTATTATAACTAAAATCGTAAAAATAGTTATATTTATATATCAAAGGGGTTTTTAAAAATTAAATTTAGAGAATGCCATAATTAAATTATTGATTAATTAATATTCAATCTATGAAAATAATAAGAAAATTTTTGCATAAAATTGGATGTGGGTGTAATACTTGAAATTTTGTCCTGAATGCGAAAATCTACTATATCCAATGAGTAAAAAAACTGGAAATTTTTTGATATGTAAGTTTTGTGGTTACGAGATGAAGGTAGATAGTAAAAAAGATGTATATGAAGAATACAGAATACCAGAAAAAATAGAGCATCAAAGTGGAGTGGAAATCGTGGAGGAAGAGGAACCACGTCCTAAAGTATCGATTGAATGTCCAAAATGCAGTAATAATATGGCATTTCACTGGGAGAGGTACAACGACGAAGGCGAAATCATTCCTTTATATAAGTGTACAAAGTGCAAACATGTTTGGGCAGAGACTCCCTAGCTTAATTTTCTCATTAACCAATCTAAACTGAATTTATAATCCATAATTGACCAAAAATATGATAAAGCTAAAAGAAAAACGCAAATAAAGACATCTAAGATTAAGTACGAATAAATTGATAAATTTTTCAATATATCAAATAGGTTATAGAAAATATATTTATTAATAAAATGATGTCCTACTAGGAAAGTCAAAGATATTTGTCCATAAAGCCAAAAAGGTTGGAAAAGACTAATTTTTTTGATATCTTCAATCCAATATAACCCAGAAAGTAAAATCATTACCATTCCTGTAGTAACAGAAACATGTAACCCTTCTTCAAAAGAGTCAACTATTGGAGAATTAAAAATTCTGAAACCATATCCAATTAGAATTAATATACCACCATATATTAATAAATTTTTACAAAATTCCTTCTCTTTTACTTCCTCGTATCTAGCTCGTACTAAAGAATCTCCAATCATCATTCCTAAAATCATATAAGATACATATGGAAAAATTGCAAATGGCATATTGACTATCATTCCCCTAAAGAATGTTCCAAAATCCCAAACAGGATTAAATAAAGTGTATATCCCAACCTGATAACCACAAATTTCTCTGAGAAATGGAACTACAATTATTATAACTAGAACAACCACAATTTTAAATAAATCAGATTTTTCCATTAGATAATAACAAACTATTTGAGCTACACCTATTAGAATAAGAACTTCGTACGTCCATGCTTGATAGATATTAAATATTACTAAATTGAGGAAAAATTGCATAAGAATTAGGAGAAAACCCCTTTTATATACATGGATTCTAAAATCCCCCTGATCTTTTCTTCTTTCAGCAGAGAGAGAAAAACTTACTCCTGCTATTACCATAAAAATTGGACCCCCAATGTATGATGGAATCAAATAAAAGGTTTGAAATATAATTAGACTTTCGAAATTCAACCAACTTTGACCAAAATGCACAAATATCATAAAAAAAATTGAAAGACCCCTTAATGTATCAACGGAGTGAACTCTATTTGGTGTTATCTGCCTCAAGGGGTTCACAATCTTAAAAAATTTTCTCAATAAAAATTTAATTAACTAAATATTAAATTAAAAGATTAGCAATAAAAAATTCGTTATATTATTATAATCAAAAAGTTCATATTTGATTAGTTAAATAATTTTACTATCTGAATTTTTTATTTTAAATAATTATATTTTAAAATTCTTCCTTATTATTTGAATTTTTAATTTATAATTATTCTAATGGGAATCGAAATTCTTAAGGAAATTTGAATGTCTGATCAAGGAAACATCTCTTATAATTGGCGAACCGTCATTGTTGTTCCTCATAAAAACGTATTCGAAAAGATTAAGGAAATGTGTATCAAATTACAAGAAGAAAAGAAGAATTTTACATATTTTTCTCCAAATAAAACAAGAGGCAAAGGTCCACAATATCAAGTCTGGATATATTCCATTAACAAACAACAAGCCTATGAACGAGGAGATTATTTCCATCAAAAATTTGGTGTTCGCTACTATGTAAATCCCAGAAGATAAATAGATTAATATTTAATTTTTAAATTATTTAATTGTTCAATCAAATAATCAAGTAATATTTAATTTACTAGTCTTAAATCAACAATTTTTACATAAAGAATTAACTACTTAACATTAAACTCTTAATTCTTCTCAGTTCACACAACATTGCTTCGCGTAGCATTAAACAAGATTCGTCTGCTTCAGAATCATGCAATTCTTTTTCATTTTCTTTTTGGTTCAGCAAATCTTGCATTTTAACATATGTTGAAGCAGGAATACGCCCCTCCCATAATTGAGTCTTAAGGACTTTTAATCTTTGTTTTATCTCTGAACGTGTTAAATTAATATAAATCTCTCTTTCCTCTGGTTCAGGCATTTCTGGAATCATAGGTTCAAGTTGTAGTGGTTGAATAATTTCTGGACATTTTTGGACATGTTTCATTTGGTTAAGAACATGTTCTGGGAGATCTCCTTCCATAATTGCAAAAATTTTAGAGAGGATTAATAATTTATCTTGTTCAATAAATAAATTATTCCAACCAAAAGAGTCTGAAACAATACACAATGCTTTTTTAGGTATAACATGTTTCTTTTGGCAGTTTTCAATATTTTCGCAATTTTCACACATTAAAGATTCAAATATTACAGATCCAGTAATTATGTCAATAGTAAACAAACCGTACTTGTTTAATATTTTAATACTATTATCATCAATTTTTAAGCCCATTTCATTTAAAACATCATAAAAATTATCATGACCCTGTTGCTTTAAATCAAAATATCTTTGAAATTGTTCTCTTATTTTGGTAGTAATTAAATCAGAAGATTCTTGAATCATATTAAGTGAAATTTCTGCTAAATATCCTAAAATTTCTTTTTGGAAATTTAATTTATTTTCGAAATCAAAATAAAAAATATAATCTTCCTCGCTAATCTGTTCAATATATTCATTGTTTGAAGAATCATCTGAATTTAGACCTATAAGAAAAATGGGTATAGGTCCAATTGAATTATACATTTCATCAATGATTTCGGTAAGAAAAGGAGAAATGGTTATTGGATTACTATAATCAAATAATATAACAACACTAGAAGTGCCACGATAGAAACTTGAACGGAAAAATCTAAGTCTTTCTTGCATAGATATATCCCAAAAACTAAAATCTACTTTAATCCCGTTTAAATTTACATGAGTTAAGAGTATATCTAAACCGATAGTGTTTTTATATGATTTATTAAATCCACGTTTTAGAATGTCCCCTAAATAATCCAGTTTCAAAGATGGATGATATAAAAGTAGTGATTTGAGTTTATATGAGACTACTGGAACCCCCTTTGGTATTTAAAATAACAATATTTCGCAAATGGGTTAAAACTAAGTTCAGCCCCCTTTAATTTTTGGGAGAACTAAGATTTTATCTTCGGGCACTAATACTTGATTCATAACAGCTCTTTTACCATTTACCAATATAGCGAAAAAATTATCTTTGATATTTAGTTCTTTTAGTAAATCACTAACGGTCTTTTTTTTCTTAACTTGAATAGTTTTGTATATTAAATTAGTGGATTTTGACATTTTTTAAACACACATACAAATTTTCCAATTAAAATAAGAGAAGATTAATATTTAATATTTACTACTTTTCAGATATTTTATGATTATAAGTCTTTTTCAAATAAAATTCGAATGAAAAACTTTCTAATTCTCATTTCATACGATTGTATAAATTTATTAATTTTGTCTCATTGAGATAAATTAATATCCAAATAATTAATTATATTATATAGAATTAAATGAAATAAAGTGTTAGATTTGTCTTCTGAAGAACAATTAAAAAATAGGTTAAAACTTATTCATAATAAAACTCTATGCGATTTATTAAGATTATTCAATACAGAACCACATAGGGAATATTCTATTGAAGAACTAAAAACAAAATCAAAACTTAATAGTTCTACTTTATTTAATTCACTAAAGAAATTAAAAAAAGTAGGCTACATTGAACAACTTGTCAGAGGTCATTATAAAATCAATTATATTGTTGGTCCTTCTCTCATAAAAATGCTAGATGAGCTAGAAAAAAATAAATTACCAAATATATCATTTGATAATCGTAATGGCAATTATCTTTCCTTATTAAGACGTTATAAAAATCCAGATATTGTCTTTTCTAAGTTGTTAACTACATATAGAACAATAAAAATTTCCGATTTAATTGATTCTGGTGTTTCAAGAGCAACAGCTTTTCGAATTTTGAAGGAATTAACTAATGTGGGTCTTTTAATAAAAAATGAAAAAGAAAAAAATTGGCAATTATCATCAAATATAGATTTCTTAAGAAGGATTATAGTTCAAGAAATAACACAAATCCCTGGAAAAATATTGAACATTTTTCAAATTCTCAAAAAAAATTTACCTGAATATACTGAATATATAGGTTCTCTTCTGTGTTCGTTAGAGGGATTTCCTATTTTTGTTCATTCAATTGAAAAAAAAATTAGTGACTTTTCAGCTTGGATATCAGCTCAAATGAACGTAGCAACCCAACAATGCGCTGTAGTAGACTATGAACTGAAATTCTTTATCAATTTTATAGAAAAAGGTTTAATTATTGCTTATCCTTTAAAGAAAATTACTTTAGCAATGGTTTTCCATACTAAAAATAACTTAAAGGAGTTTCATAATTTAATTCAAATAATTAATGATGCTGTTGAAAAAATAGATATAGAAGTTGAAAAATTAAAAATTGAATTATAAAATAATGCTTTACTTGACAAAAATATGCTTCTTTTGAATTATTTCAGTTGTTTTTTCTTTTCTAAATATTCACAATACTCGACTATTTTTACAAGCAATCTAGCAGCATCCCAAGATGAATTTACTATCATCACACCGCTTTCGTATGTCTTTTTTATGATCTCGGGCTCGGAAGGCAAGTCAGCATGATACAGACTTGATGGACAGACAATTGTTTTATTCGAATGTTTTGCTATACGTTTTAAAGAACTTACCATTGTTTGTTCAAATGCTTCCAAAACATCAGTTTTAAAAAGATTCTTGGGTAATTTCTTTAAAATTGATTGAATATCAGGCTGTTTTAAAGAAGAAGAAATACCAATAGGGAGACTTGCAATAATTATATCAACTTCTGGAGCTTCCGACAAGATTTTAAGGACTTGTGTAAAAGCACCTAAATTTCTAGTAGCTACTAAATCAACAGGATTACTTTTTGGCCAGTATGGAGGAAGAATTTTATTTAACTTTTCAATAGTCTCGTCTGACAACTTTGCCAATTCCAATCCAGCTTCTGCACAGAAGTCAGCAGTTAATACACCAGCTCCTCCACCACCAGTATAAATAGCAGTCCGTCTACCTTTAGGCATTTTATTTTTCAAAAGGACTGCTAATGCACGTCCCAAATCTACTAAATCTGTCGAATTATCCGCCTGTATTATTCCATATTGTTTGAAAAGGGAATCATAAATTTGTCTTGACCCAGCTATAGACCCAGTGTGTGAGCTTGCCGCCATCGATCCAGCTAAGGTTTTTCCACCTTTTAGAACAATTATAGGCTTTTCAATTTCCGCTGCAACTTTTTTAAATTTCTTACCATTTCGGAGACCTTCCATAAAGCATAAAATGATATCTGTGTCATCGTCATAGAGTCCATAATATTCTACAAAGTCTTCTAATTTAAGATCTGCTTCATTTCCATTTGAAACCAATTTTGAGAATCCCAAACCGTGTATACTAGCACTCCGCATTGTCACCACACCCCAAGTCCCTGATTGCGATGTAATACTTATCTTTAAATCCTCATTTGCTTGTTTGGATGGTAATACAGCCCAGCCCATCAAAGCTAAAAGCCGTGTTTGTATAGATGCGACCCCCATGCAATTTGGACCAACTAACCTTGTTTTGCCCTTTCTGGCAATTCTAAGCAATTCATTTTGTAAGTGGATTCCATGTTTATTAAAAGGACCTATTTCTTTAAAACCAGCAGTAATAATGACGACAAATTTGACATTTTCTTCGACACATTCCTCAAGTACTGGAGGTACTTTTACATTGGGTATTGTAATTACGGCTAAATCAATAGATTCGGGGACTTTTTTAATAGATTTATATGATTGGTGATCTAATATTACTTCGCCTTTAGGGTTTACTGGAAAAATTTTACCAATATATCCTCCTAACAGCATATTAGTTAGGACTTGCCCACCCACTTTAGTTTGGTTTTTACTCGCTCCGATGATTGCAACATTTTTTGGATTAAATAATAAATCAAGTTCCTCTGGATTATAATCCATTTTTCTTCAATCCAACAAATTTACCATTGATTAACTTATGTTACTCCTAGTAGCGGTTATTTACAATGAACTTGTAACATAGAATCAATTATCGTTATGATCGCTCAAATTTTCTTAAAGTTTTCGTTATTGGAAAGAAAAAAGTTTGCACTTTTAAGAAAAAACAATTCAATTTAAATATTTCATTTTATACAAAATTTTAACTTCTTATTATATAAAATATGATAAAAGGAAAACAAAATGGCATCAAGACAAACGGCTTCAAGTTATCGCTGGATAATTATAGCAGTACTTTGGATAGGTAGCTTTTTTATTTCCGGAAGTTGGCTATTTATAATTTCGATCATAGGTACAATAAAATTTGGGAACTTTAATATTGGTGGTTTAGGAACTGGGGAAGGGGCGTTAATAGTCATACTACCTTTCGTTAGTCTTATACCTTTAGCATTTGTTTCAGGACCAATCGTTGATAAAGTTGGAGTAAAAAAAATAGGTGCAATTGGATATCTAGTTTTCACTATTTTTTCAGTATTAAGAGGAGTAAGTGACAGTTTCTTCACTCTTGCGATATTTACTATTTGTATGGGAGCAGGACTAGGATTAACAATGCCTTTAGCCTTTAAATTAATTGGATATTGGTTCGATGAATCAGAGATTGGGACTGCTAGTGGAATCAATATGACGGCATCTGGGTTTGGTATATTTTTCTTCGAAGCAATAACACTACCCTTAATCCTACCATTAGTTGGGCATTGGAGAAACACATTCCTTTTTTACGGAATTTTAACTTCAATCGCATTAGTATTATGGATTATAATAATCAAAGAATATCCCGAGGGGCAATCAGAAAAAGAATCGGAAGAACGAGCTCCAATTAAAGAGGCGTTATCTACTATTATTAGAAATAAGAAGATATGGTATATTATAGTTATCAATTGTGCCTTGGTATTGAGTTATTTTGCAGGTAAAAATGCTTATAGGCTACTTTTCCCTTTACGAACAGGGGAAAATTCATTACTTCATAGCCTAATCCGAATTCATTATTGGTTTCTAGATTTTGGAGAACCACATCATGCAGTTTTTATAATTGCCTTCATATCTTTAGGAGCAATGTTCTCAAATTTAATCATTCCTAATCTCTCGGATAGAGTAAAAAAAAGGAAAATTTTCCTAATCTCTGGTCTTATCATAATGGGAATTACAGTGGTCACAACAGGAATCCTTGAAGGGGTATTAATCTGGATTTCTGCATTCATAATGGGGTTTGCTGTGGGTATAATCGCTCCACTTGCCCCAACTTGTATTATAGAAATTGTTGATGCTAAATATATTGGTACAAGTGTTGGATTAACTAATAGTGTATCTAATTCAATAGTACTTGTCGTAACTCTTATATTTCCTTTATTAATTCCAGATAAATATAATCCAATTTCATATTTGCCTTTGCTTTTAGCATTAGGAATAATTTGTATTATTGGTGTTTTTTTCGCCCAGAAACTACCAGAAACAGCAGGAAAAATGAAAAGGGTTCATTAATTTTAAAAAATAATCTTTTAGCCTTAATCTCTAATTTTACTATTTAATAATTTTTCAAAGAATATAAAAGGAAAATCAATAAAGGTGAGCAATTCAAGTAATCGAGAAATAAGTTTAGACCTTTATTAGGATATTTAGACAACAAAAATCATTAATAAAATTCAATTTTTATCTTAAAAATAGATTTAATATAATTAAATTAATTTGTTATTATTGAAAAAAATTTAGACCCATAAATATCATGAATTTTTTGTACTTTTAAAGAAAAATCTTCTTAATTTCTTCAATTTTTTCTAGTTCAACTTTTATATATGGGTTTTTTGATTTCTTTCTTTATAAAGGAATATATGAAATTTTTAAATTTTAAAACGAAAAATGCAATTCGAAATGTATAGGGGAAAAGTAGGGATAGACCATTGCCAAAAATAAAAATTTAAAATTAATATTCCACCATTTTTCTTAATTTTATACAAAAAGATTAATTTTTTTTTTTAAATTGTAATTTTTATTTCCTAATTTGTTGATACACTTAGAAAATTAGTAAGAAAGATTTAGGAATATTAAATTTAAATTTTTTTATTTTATCGGTAAAAATCTCTCCTCTCTTTAATTTAAACAAAAAAATATAGGTTTTATATGTGAGATATTTTTTGATTTTTACTATAGCATTCTCTGGAATCTAGGGATTGAAACACATTAGTCCAGATGAGGCTAAAAATATAGAAGGATTTAAAAAACAGAATGTTGTGAGAAGTTATGAAGAAGAATAAAAGCACAAAATTATTTTTAATATGTTCTCTAATTATTCTAATATTTATTCCTATTATTAATTCTT
>JABXJV010000179.1 GCA_013375355.1 Candidatus Helarchaeota archaeon | reverse complement strand
TGAATATGGTTATTTTATTTCTAGAAAAGTAAAATATAGAAAATATCTTAAAAAATAGACTTTCAATTATTTAAATTTCAGGATATATCCACCTTTTATATCCTTTGCTTTAGAATGTCTGGTTAAAAATTCAGGTTCTTATTTCTTTATTTTGTAATTTTGACCTAAATAAAAGTTGAATTTGGAGGGTTATAAAGAAGTAAAATTATTAACTTGGCTCATCGATCATTTGCACATCTCTGCAAAGTGATTGAGCATGAAGTTTTAGCATTCCAAGGGACATTTTTTTCTTAGATGAAAGAATAGCATAACTTATATCTTGATTGACGGGACCACACATTAAATAATAAGATTCTGATTCGAAAACTTGGTTAAATTTACTTTGACCTAGTTCTTTTAAGACTTTTTCTCCGGCATCTATAATTCTATTTGCTGATCCCCAAAATTGGTCAGTATATCTTCGATCACTATTCATTTCAGCTATTCGAAAGCCATTATTATCTAACAACATGACGCTACCTATCTTAATATTGCTCATTATTTTGGTTAAAACCCTATCAAATAACTTGGATCTAGGAACTATCAATTCATTTGACATCGCGTTTGACTCCACGGTTTTAAATAAATTAAACACGTGAATTGATTATATTGGTTATTAATACCCCCATCTTACAAGCATCTTACAAGAATAATACTACAATTATGTATCTGATAATATTGACTAAAATAATAATTTTTTAAAATCTTCTTTTAGGAGACAAATTTAAAAATTAAGGGCTTATTTATCAATTAAAATTAATATTAAGTTACTATTTATCACAATTAAAAACGAATTTAAAATTAAGAGACTAGTGTAAGAAATGGAAGATATAAAGTTCTTTGATAGATGGGATGTTAAAGACGTAAAAATCAAAGATGTAAGTTTAGAAAGATATATTAATCTAAATCCAACACTTACTTGCCATAGCCATGGACGCCATGAACATAAAAAATTTAGAAAATCTAATCTTAATATCGTAGAAAGGTTTGTCAATCGATTAATGACCCCTGGGCTCTCCAAGAGAAAAATAGGTGGTAGACAACCCGCTTCACTTGCTGGAAAGAAAATTAAGACTATTAATATCGTTAAAAGTTCCTTTGAAATAATACACCTCCGAACAAAAAGAAATCCATTAGAAATTCTCGTAAGAGCTATTGAAAACGCAGCACCGCGAGAAGAAACTACACGACTAAGTTATGGAGGAATTGTATATCAACAGGCAGTCGATATTGCCCCACAAAGAAGAGTAGATCTTGCATTGAAATATCTAGTTGAAAGTTGCTTTCGAAAAAGTTTCAATAATCCCTTGACAATTGAAGAAATTATCGCTGAAGAACTAATACTAACCGCAAACGGAGATCCTAAAAGTCATGCAATAAAAAGAAAAGAAGAACGTGAAAGATTGGCTCAATCTGCCCGATAGTCATCTAATTAATTTTAATTTTAGCTGATTATTTAATCATTTTATATTTCTATAGTTATAATATCCAGAAAACTTAAATATTGTAAAATATTTTTTACCCTCACGAATAATGTAAAATTCTTAAATGCTAGTTATATTAATAAATTATACTAGCAATATATACTAGCTATAAAAATAAGCACATTGCGCGAAATAAATGAGCGCTAGCTGTTAATAAGCTCAATTTACGAGGTGAATAAATGAGCGAGAAAAAAACACATTTAAACTTGGTCATAATAGGACATATCGACCACGGAAAATCCACTCTAATGGGTCACTTGTTAATCTTAACTGGCGCAATTACTGATAGGGAAATGCGCCAATTAGAAGCTGAATCAAAAAAACTGGAAAGAGCTTCATGGAAATATGCATTTGTCTTCGATAGATTAAAAGAGGAACGAGAAAGAGGAATTACCATCGATCTTGCTTTTCGAAAATTTGAAACTAAAAAATATTATTTCACTCTAATCGACGCACCTGGGCATCGTGATTTTGTCAAGAACATGATTACTGGTAGTTCTCAAGCTGATGCTGCAATTCTGGTAGTAAGCGCTAAAAAAGGTGAATTTGAAGCAGGGATTTCAGCTGGTGGTCAAACAATAGAACACGCATATTTAGCTCGAACTTTAGGAGTAGGACAAGTAACTGTAGCAATCAATAAAATGGACGACGCTACAGTTAACTGGAAAGAAGATCGATTTAATGAAGTCAAAGACGAAATCTCAAGGCTACTTTTTGATGAAATAAGGTTTAAGAAAGAAGATGTTCAATTTGTTCCAACGAGTGCATGGACTGGTGATAATTTAGCTAAAAAAAGCGACAAATTGCCATGGTATAAAGGACCTTCACTAACTGAGGCATTAGATAAATTAAGTATTCCACCTAAACCTACTGCTAAAGACCTTAGAATACCCATTCAAGATGTCTACAAAATTAGTGGAGTAGGCACTGTTCCTGTAGGACGAGTTGAAACTGGAATATTAAAAGTTGGAGACAAAATAATCATAATGCCACCAGAAATAACTACAGAAATTCGTTCGATAGAAATGCACCATGAACAAATAAAGGAAGCTATCCCAGGAGATAACATTGGTTTTAATATTCGAGGAATAGCAGCTAAAGACTTACGAAGAGGTATGGTTTTGGGACATGCAAATAAAACCCCGCCTACTATAGCTGCCGAATTTACAGGTCAAATTGTAGTTATCTATCATCCAACCGTTCTTCCTCAAGGATATGCACCAGTTGTACATGCTCACACAGCACAAGTTGCATGCGTCTTTGAAGAAATTTTAACAAAAACCGACCCGAAAACAGGACAAGTGATTCAAGAAAAGCCCGATTTCTTGAAAATAAATGAAGGTGGTATGGTTAGGTTCAAACCTAAAAAACCTTTATGCATTGAAAAATTCAGCGATTTTCCGCAATTAGGACGGTTCGCAGTCCGTGATATGGGTCGTACTATTGCGGTTGGCGTCGTAATGGACCTTAAAAAGAAAGAGAAAGAGAAAGAGAAAGAGAAAGAGAAAGAGAAATAGAAACAAAAAGTTTTTCTTTTTAATTTTATTTTTGATTTGAAGAAAAAAAATGTAATAGTGATAACTAGAAATGGTTCAAAGAGCAAGAATACGTCTCAGTTCCACAAGTGCTACAAAATTGCTTGAGATGTGTAATCAAGTAATCGATATAGTAACACGAACAGGAGTTAAAATGAAGGGTCCTGTACCTTTACCAACTCGTAGATTAATAGTTCCTGTTAGAAAATCGCCCTGTGGCGAGGGCACACCTACTTGGGAGCACTGGGAAATGCGTCTACATAAACGCTTAATAGACATTGATGCCGATGAGCGGACAATGAGACAAATAATGCGGATTAGAGTTCCAGAGGATGTTTTTATAGAAATAGAGCTAGTCGGTTAAAATTATCAAGCTATAGGTTAATAGTTTTTTATTTATATCTTCTTATTTAAAAACAAATTTATTATATACATATATAAAATTGGCGCTGGGAGAGGGATTTGAACCCTCGCGATTCAAAGAATCACAGGCTATCTTTTATTTGATAGCTCCAGGCTTATGCTATAAATATTAATTCTTTCTAAATATTTATATCTGCGCCGTACCACTTGGCTATCCCAGCCACTTGGCTATATCTGCGCCATATCGCATAACATTTAATATAATTACTAACTAATAGCATTTTAAAATAATATAGCCGCTCTTTTTTTTCAATATCTCAATATTAGTAAAAATATTTTCCATCATACTAATAATTTTCTGATGTGTCTTTCGCAGAACAATTTGAAACGTACAGTTTTGGTCGAAATAATTAGGTATTAATGAAAAAAGAGAATTAAGCTTTTCATATCCGATTGAAAGAGGGGGATTACTTAATATTAATTTGAATTTTAGATTTTTAACAGCTTCTAATCCACCGATTCGAGCTTCAGCATTAGTAATTGCGTTTTTTTTAATATTTTCTTTTGCTAACCAGATAGCCCTTTCATTTCGATCAATCATATAAACGTGGCAATTTGGGGAAATGCAGGCTGCAACAATGCCAATAACCCCATATCCTGTCCCTAAATCTAATAAATTACCTTTAGGCGGAAGTTCCACAGTCTCTATTAATAGCCGCGTTCCTTTATCAATATTTTTGGGAGAAAATATTCCAGTTGCAGTTAAAAATTGAAAATTCTGATTTCGTAAATTAGTTTTTATGGTAAATAAATTAATTTTTGAAGTAGGGGATTCTGAAAAATAATGCTCATTCATTATTAGCTCTCAAAAAATTACTCTGATTTATATTTTTTATATTCATACCAAGCTGGATATACTCCAGGTTCCATAATTACTCTTTGTGTTTTACATACTATTCCGTGTTCAGTTTCCAATATTTGTTTACTCGTTTTTTTTACCATACCTAAAGCTATTAATTCATTTTTCAGGGAGAAAATTCCCACTAAACTATTGGGTTTTATTAATGGATTTAATTTTACAATTCCAGGTGCCGCTAAGTCGGCTCCATGACAAATTGCGTCAATTGCTGAATCTCTAATTATAATTTTTGGTAAAAAATCAATCATTTTTTCCATTGGAAATATGATTTTTCTTAAATAAGATTCATCATTATCTTCTTTCCAAAAGTGATAAGCATCAGTCAAATCATGCAATGTAATTAAATTTTCATCCTCTTTCAGATTTCCGTGGCGAGTTCTTCTAAGTTCTTGCATATGGGCACCAACACCTAAAATCTCTCCAATGTCAAAACATATCTTTCGGATATATGTCCCCGCTTCACACCCTATACGGAATAGAACTTTTGAATTTTCAAACTCTAATACATTCAAATAATAAATATGTCTAACACGAAGATTTCTTCTTACAGAAGAACGAAGAGGAGGTCTTTGATAAATCGGCCCTAAAAATTCCTTACATACTTTTCTAATTTTATCATGTGTGACAGGTTTATGAATTTTCATGATTCCAATATATTCTTTATTCGATTTCAAAAAGATTTGAATAATTTTCGTACTGTATTCTAGTGCCATGGGTAAAATTCCAGTAACTTTAGGATCTAATGTTCCACAATGACCAGTTTTGCTTAAATTTAGAATATTTTTAACCCAAGCTGCTACCTCATGGGAACTAGGACCGGATGGTTTATCTAAAACTATAAAACCTTTTTTTATATACTCATTTATTTCTCTTTTTTCTGGAAAGCTTCCATATTTTAGATTAGTAGTTGGCTCTTTTGATTTCTTTAAATAACTATTAATAGCTTTTTTTTCCCAATCTAGTCCATCCATAGAAATCAGCAAAGAAACAAATGAAAATATATTGATTAGACGGAAATTTTCACATTTTTTTTCATAAAACTCGTTTTCTTATGTTTTTTTAATTCTTTTTCTAGGTCTTCATCAGAGATATTTTTTGGGATTTCAATCATTTCCAAAGGTTCTAATTGTTTTACATTCGCCCTCCTTCGTTTAACATTGGAAATAGATTTAGGTCCAGTGACTAGAACAAAATTTTTATCAATAACGTCAACAATTACACATTTTCTGCCAGCTTCTCGACCACTTAATTTAACACAAATTCTTCCTATTCCGTATAAAGACATCTTACTATAACCTCCTTAAAATTAGCCTATTGATTTTCTAAATATTCCATTATAGCTACCTTTAAAATTTGAGAAGTTGATTCGATTGACCAAATATCAGTATTAATAATTATATCATAGATTGATAAATTTGATATGTCGATATTATACAATTCTTTATAACGCTTTTTCTCGCTATTCTCACGGGTTGTAGTCTCTGTTTCAGCTTTTTCGTAAGAAATGTTCTCTCGTGCTGCAATTCTTTTGATTCTTACAGATTTAGGCGCAGTGAAGTAAATTTTAATATTTGAAAGATCTTCCGTCATCCAAGCGGATAATTGGCTATCAATAATAACATTATCGCCCTTTTTTGCCTCTAAAATAATCCGATCATCCATTTCTTTATCAATTTCGGGATGTTTTTCAACATATAAACTAAATTCTTCTAATGATAAATTTTTTTCTTTCGCCATTTCTCTAAATATTAGACCAATTGTTATATACCTGAAATTAAATTCTTCTGCGATCTTTTTCGCATGTGTTGATTTACCGCCTCCGTGCGGGCCGGCGATAGCAATTACCAACCCCAAATCTAGAACATCCAAAATTTAATAAAATATGATTTATATCTTCATTTCTTTTCTAGCATTTTTCTTCAATTCTTCTTTTAAACATTGAGAACAGAGATAACCCCCATATATTCTTTCTGGTCTTTTTCGAACCTTATTCAATCTTTTGCCCACTACTTTACTTGCTCGGGGAACTCCTTTTAATTTTCCGTGACACCTAGCACAAACTGAAGTACTTGGTCTTCTATCTATGTAATGTATTTTATTTTTACCACTTGGGGTTACTATATTTTTTCTTCGTTTTGATCTAGATCTATAACGTGGTTCAGGCATTTCTTTAACTCCGATTAGAGACAATAATTTAATTTAGATTACAATTTTAAGAACTTATGCTAAAATTAATTTTTTAATTTTCTATGTTTAATCCCATTAATCTTTGTAATATTGAATTAAATCCAAAGGTACAAATAAAGTACCAACCCGTGAAATAAAGATAATATCCATTATTACATCTAAATAATATTTTAAAAAAATAAACTGATGAGATCGAAATTCCATTTCCTAACTCTATAGAAGGTAATATAAGAAATCGAGCAATTAGTCTTGACCCATCGTTTATAGGACCCAAGTAGGGCATGGCGCCGATTATTGGAACTTTATATATATTAAATGGGAAGATAGCTACTACGACTCCAGAAGCGCTTGGAAAGATATAACCGTTTAAAATAATGAAAATTACCATGAAAGGAACCATTGTGAAAAATGTTGGCTTCATTCTTTCTGATGCAACTTCTCTTCGAATTTTTTCAACATACTTTTTTTTCCTTTTCACTTTAAGCGCCAACTTTCTATTCGGAGTTCCTTCCTCTTTAAGCTTTTTGACTCTTTGATCTTGAGCCGTCCATTTTTTAATCTCTAATTGATATCGCTTTAGACGAGGGAGATCTATTAAGATGTAAGAAACTACATTTGATATCAGTCCAAGACTTAAAGCAAAAATAGTAACGATAAAGAAAGAAATATGGAGATTGTATTTGAGAAAATATCTAATTGGAGCCCATACCGTAAAGTCTAACCGAGGAAAATAACTGATTATTGCGATAATAAATCCTATTAAAAAAATAAAAATGATAAGATATTTTATTTTTGAATCCATATTAATTTCACTTCTTATTAACAAGCTTAAATCTTAAAGTGGCAAATTAATTTTGACTATTAATTCATAATAAAATGGATGATTTTTATTTTATTAAAAATATCTTTAGATTTAAAAATTCAATAATATATTATTTTCCGCCAAACACGATTTAATGAATGGAATAAGGAAATTAAAAATGATCCAAAATATCGCGATGTAGTTGAGACACTCCACTATTCAAAAATTAATAACCCGTTGAATGAACTTGCTGAACATGGAAACTCCTTCGAATTAGATCCTAAAACTAAAGATATACTTGATACTATTGCAAATTCTGCCCCATATGCTACTTATAAGCAGCTCAATGAAAAAATTGAAAAACTATTAGAAAAATTTGAGGACGAAGATGAGAAAAGATAGCGCTATTTTATTTTTTTAACATGACCTTTTTTATATAGTTTCATAATTTTACCTCATTTCAACTTAATTTTCTTACGATCCAATCTAAACTAAATTTATAATTATATCTTGCCCATATTTTTGCCATTATCCACAGAACTAAACAAATAAATATTATTAATATTAAAGATGGATATATTGAGAGATTTTGCGACACTTCGAATATATAATTAAAGATATATACATTGATAAAGTAGTGTAGAAAAAGGAAAGTTAAAGCAATCTGTCCATAGTACGTTAGAACGTGAAATATATTCCTTGCTTGAACATCTTCTAACCAATATAATCCAGAAAATATAAACATCACTATACCTGTTGTGATGAGAATATGTAATCCTTCTTCATATCTTTGTCGTATTGGTAAATTAAAAATACTGAAACTTAGTCCTATTAAAAGTGAAATTACACCATAAATTAATAATTTATGACAAAATTTTACCCCCATATTTTTGTCAAATTTCACTTTTACTAATTCATCCCCAATTATTGTTCCTAAAATCATATATGATATATATGGAAAGACTGCAAATGGCATATTAACTATCATTCCTCTAAAAAATGTTCCGAAATCCCAAATAGGATTGACTATTGTAAATAATTCAATTTGATAATTAAAATAATCTCTTAAAAATGGGACTGATAAAATAATTAAAAAAATAACAAAAATTTTAAATGGATTTGATTTCTCTCGTAAATGATAACATACTATTTGAGATATTCCTATTGGAACAAGGACTTCATAAGTCCAAACCTGTTTAAAACTAAAAATAATATTCAATAGGAAATTTAGACAAATTAGAATCAATCCTCTTTTATAGATATGTTTTTTAAAATCCCCTTGTAATTTTCTTCTTTCTTTGGAAAGTGAAAAACTGATGCCAACTATTGTCCAAAATATTGGTATACCAATGAATCCTAAAACCAAATTAACATTGGAAAAATATGATATAAAAGTTTCCAATGTCATCCAACTTGGAGCATAATGTCCGATAAGCATAAACGATATTACAAGTCCTCTAAAAGAATCAAGAGATTTAATTCTTCTCATTTAATTAACTCCATTCTTAAATTTATATAATAAAGACAATTTTATTCATTTAAATCAATAATTTATTCATTTTCAATTTTCTTAATTCTTCTTTTATTCTAATCCGTCGTCTTTTATCTTGCTCTTCATTAATTACTTTATATAATAAAAATAATTCTCCATCTTCCATTATTTACCTCTCCTAAATTTATCTCTAAAATTTTTTGAAAGATTGCCCTAACGGCTAACCCCTTGGCTACCCAAGCTATAGATGTAAATTCTTTATGATTAAATGGTGTTCCTTGTGGTTTATTAGGATTATTTACAAAATGATGCAGATCTCCTCTAGTACTGACTATTAAGTGAATTATTCCTTCAACATCTAGATTCTTATTTCTGCGTTTTAGCATTTGATTTATTTTCTTTAGATGTTTTGGCGCTTTATTTAATTCTTTTATAATCCATTTTACAATTTCTTGAAATTCATTTGAGTTTTTAAATTCGTGCTCTACCGCTTTGTTTTTAGTTTTTCTATTACCATATAATCCTTCAAGTATAAAGTAAAAATTGAAAAATGCATTAATATATCTAAAAGAGTTAAATTCATTCAGACCTTCTCTTAAAAACGCTTTTGGAATGATTAAAGAACTATATTTATCTTTTCTTTCTACGATTATTTTGAAATCCGTTTCATCCATTTTGATTATTTCTTCTGGATATTTTTGGAAAATCTCATAACCTAAAACGTTAAATTTTTGTTTTTCTTCCTCTGTTTCGAAGATGAACTCGGATTTAGGATCGTCCCAGTAGATCTTTTTCAAACAGCCTTTTGTAGAGAAGGATATTTCAGATTCTAATCTTTGAAATTCTCTTTTTATGGAATCTCCTAATTCAACATCAGTCCTAATTTT
>JABXJV010000178.1 GCA_013375355.1 Candidatus Helarchaeota archaeon | reverse complement strand
TGAGCCAGCTCGGGAATCGGCTACCATGGAGCCATTGGTTACCAATACAATGTCATCGTCTGTTATGGTTATCTCTTTTTCTTCACCTGCCTTGGTGTAATGAATCTTGCTCACTGTAATTTCATCCCTTACAGCCTTAAAATCCATATCATTTACCCGGCAGCCCATATTGAAATCGACTCCCTGGCTTTTTAACCAGTTCACTAATGGCAAAATCTGGGAATCATACTGGTTGAAAGTCGTTGATACCATGGCCTCTTCTGGTTCAGAGCGCAAGGCCTCATGGGCGAATCGTACAAAATATCTTTTACATTCAATGGCGCTGTGCCATGTTTCAAAACCAAACATGGACGCGAAAACATGCCACATATAAGTCTGAAAAAACTCAGGTGGAAAAAAATCGCTGATTTTTTTTCCATCCATTTCATCTTCCGGAATTAACCACAACTTGGCCAAGCTATCCTGGTCAATTTTCGACACGTCAGACCGTTGTTGTCTTTTCACAGGAGTTTGGTTTTTTCCCACTAGACGTAATTTGATCTTTTTTGGGTTTTCCTCGTTAAAAAAACGAATTTCATCCATGACCGTCATTTTTGGATTTGCTATCGAAGGAATGCTTCCAAATAGATTCCAAGTGCAATTATAAACTGGATAATTGTATTTACGTGCGCCTCGGGCCACGTATTTTTCCGGAGTACCAATACCATCAAGGGCCCCACCGGCTATATCCATTACATCAAAAATATGGACATTACTACCAGCAACCTTGGCATCACGGACGGCAAAAGCAGCGGCTGCCAATCCGGCAATACCAGCACCAACAACATAAACCTGTATTTTTTCTGTAGTTTTCATGATGTTTTTTCCTGTAAGAATATTTTTGGAATTTTTAAATTTCAATTATTAATAATTAATAATAGTTACTATTTAATTTTAACTACTTCTGGTAACATTTTATACTTTACCCCGCACGGACACTCGAATTTATTGGTAAGATTCGTGCCTTATTGCTTGGAAATTCTACCACATGCACATTTCAAAAGCAAACTGAAATCTAAGTAGAAATAATTTACTTCAAAGTCCATAATTTAATGAATTTAATCCTTTTTTAAAAATTTAAAAGAGAATATGATAAATAAAAAATAACCCATAAAGAAGATATTACGGCTTCTTCTTCTTTGTATAATTAGGTTGTATAAACTCGATAACATGACCGAGAGTATTCGTTGTATCAAAGTACTCAAATTTCGTTTGTGGTGGAATAATACCTCCAAGAATTCGCTTGAAACTTTTTGACTTCCACTCTTTAATTTTCTCATCGATGTTGTCAACCAAATATCCTATATGGTGAAGGCCAAAATTACCATTTTCTAAAAATTTATTAAATAAGGACCCAAGTTCTCTAGGCTCCATCAAATCTATTTGTAGATTTCCAATCATGAATCTTGCAACTTTTCCTACTGCCATATCAACCCATTCAAATTCTTCTATACCAAATTGGCTTTGAAACTCTTTAAGTGCAGCTTCACCATCTTTATATACGTATCCCAAATGATGAATTTTACCAAAATTTATTTTAATCACCATTAATACTTTTTTATTCCAATTTCATCATATTGATGAATCTAATATGAATTTTTCATATTTTATTTCGTAATATAACCAATTAAACTAACTTCAAAATTGAAAGAATTTCTGGTTTATATCTTTCAATACCTTTTTCAATTCTTGCTAATGAATCCAATGTTGAGATTGTAAAGAGTGAAACATCCTTATGAAGATTAACAATACAAATAGAATCTTCACCTATCCGATAAACTGAAAAATCTGCTCTTTCTTTGTTTAAAAATCCCTGTTTCTTAAATTCCCTTAAAAGTGGATCTAAAAAGGGAGGTTCGATAAATTTCAAGCTAATATACTCTAAAAATTCTGCTTTTTCCATATCTAGATATTTTTCAAAAAAAGAAGTTATTTCGATTCCAAATTCTGAATTAAATAAAATTGAAACACTTCCTTTGATTCTTTTATTGAGCTTTTGCAATAAATTCTGTAATGAAATTAACCGCTCACCCACTGACTCCTCCATAAGATCATCTAAAAGCCTTTTCATTTTGATTTTCGCAGAATTATTTTTTATTGATGTCGTGTAATAATGGATTTTTATCTTTGGGGTTACGAAATCTTTCACCATCTTACGCAGATCTTTTGGTTCGACTTTTTTTGTATCATTTTTATGGATAAAGAAATACACTTTAGCATCTGGAGAATTTTCCTGCAAAGGAATATAGCATTTTGTAAATTCGGTAATGGATTTTTTAATTTTTTGTTTATCGGATGAATCTACAACCCAAATCATAACATCTACTTTCTTGAACACCTTTGCTCTAAATTCATCAGTTTTATAGGCTTGCAAGAATTGTGTTTGACCACCACAGTCGAATATATTTACATTAATCATTTGTCTGTAATTATATTGCCTCGTTTCGATAAATTGTGTAGGTGATAAGTTTTTGAGTTCCTTAAATGTCTTATTTTCGAAAACATTTTTGGCAATACTTGTTTTTCCTGCATTATTTAGCCCCATCATGATTATTTTCAATTTTATTCATTCCTTTTATATGGATTTTTAATTTTAGGATTTTTAATTTTAATCTTCACTTCTTTTTCCAACATTGTTAAATTATTTCTATAAAATTTTTGGATATTTTGTTAAAGTAAAATTTCAAAATTTAATTTTATTAAGACAAAAATAATTAATGCTCTAACAAATTAAATTAAAATTTATTCATTGTTTTTTGTCATTAGTTAGTAACTAATTTGATTATTCATTTCGACAGAAAAGCGGAATGTTTTTATTGGAATTTTTTTCATCCTTAACCATAAGAAGTTTAAAATTTTGCTTAACAAATCATTTATACAAAAAAGTATCGAAATAAATAATTGAGGTCAATTTCCTATGGAAGAATCCCTGTCTTTAAAATTCTTAGGAATCGGATCAAAGGCGATCCGTACACGTACTTCAACAGATGAAGGGATAATTCATGGAATATTGTTACAAAATGATAATAAAGAATTGGCTGTATTTATATCTGTTATTAGTTTTAAACAAAATAAAGGCAAGAAAGAAGAAAATTTAGGTGTTGTTGGTGGTTTTACGTTAGAAGATCTAAAAGAACACCTAGAAAAACTGAAAAGAGAGACATGGGTGCCATTAGGTCTTATAAAGATTGATCTTGGGGAGAAAGCTGTAAAAAATTTTCTGAAAGATGGGAAAAAACCGTTTACATTAATCAATTTAATAAAAGATGTAGAAAATGTCAAATTAAATTATACGAAAAGAAGTCTGGTTAAAAATTATCAATCTTATATCATGTAGGATATTTTACAAAACATCCATGTGTGGGAAATAATTTTTGAAATTAAAAGATGTTAGAGACTCGTCTGAAAAGGAGTTAATCCAAAAATTTAAAGAAAAATTCAACTTAAAAGAAGATGATTTTACAATAAATGAAAAAGGATGTATAATTAAAATTAATTCTGATGATCCTAAGGCACATTATGAACTAGGAAATCAATTACTTGATAAAGATTTGCTGGATGAGGCAATTCTCGAGTTTAAAGAAGCAATAAAATATTATAAAAAAGCAGATCCTAAAAAAATTAAAGATTGGCATAATTTGGCAATTTCTACTTGGTATAATATGGGAGTAGCTTATGGTTTGATGTCAAATGATCCAAAAGCTATCGAGTGTTATGAAAAAGTGTTAACTATTAGTCCAGATGACATAAAAGCTTTGTATAATCTTGGTGGTACTTATTCTAAAAACCGACAGTTTGATAAAGCTATTAAATATTTAAAGCAAGTTATAGAGCAAGATCCAAACAATCCAGAATATAATTTAGCTTGGTTTACTCTGGGTCATTATTATGCTAACAATGGGCAATTTAATAAAGCCATTAAATATTTAAAGAAAGCTTTAGAATTTGATCCAAATAATCTGATGATAAACCTACTAATTATAGAAATTGAAAAAGAATTAGGTGAAGAACCAAAAGATAAAACTCAAGCGAATGGTAATCCTTAATATTTTTTCTTAAAGTATAGATCTAATAGTAAAGCATGGACCAGCCAACCCCTCCGACCCCGTAAAGAGGATGATGAGAAATTTGGGACGAATATTATTCAGTTTGCTGTTTGATAGTTTATGAAAAGAAGCTTTGATAAAAATTATCAATCTTATATCATGTAATTCAAATTTAAAAGAAAAACTCAAAAAGAAAATTTATTTTTTATTTTTAATGACTGCAATTGAGAAAGAAAATAGAATCCCCAGATTCAGTTCGATTGATATATATCGGGGATATTTAATTGCACTAATGGTGATTCACCATTATGCTGAGTGGGTATATCATCCTCTTAATGGAAATTTTTTATTAATTTCATTTGATCTTATTTTTATTCAACTAGGATTATGGCCAGTCTTTAACGCTTTATGTATTAGGCAGAATATCTTTTTAAAAATATCATATATATTCAGTTATTTGGGCACTTATCCCTTTATCATAATTGTAGGTATGGCTTTAGTTCTTTCTACTGAAATAAGAAGAGAAAGGGGATATACTGATAGCAAAATTAAAAAACATACAATGAAACGAGTTCTTTGGATTCTTCTATTTCATATTCTATTAGGTCAAATTGTTTTGGGACCTGGTACATTATGGTGGTCTGGAGTATTATCTATAGTCGCCTTCAATATATTTGCTGGCTATTTTTTCCAACGATTGCCTAATAAAATTAACGCACCCCTCGCTGTTCTTATTTTTATTGTCTCTCCTTTAATTAAAGATTTTTTAAATATTCCTAATGTTGGCTATTATGTCGATCCTGATCCCGGAATCCTTGGAGGACTAAGATTCATTGCATATAATATGCTTCCACATTTTTTACCTGTCCTCTCTTTCACTATAATGGGCATTATGATTGGGAAACTAATAGTAGAGTTTTATAGAAAAGGAAAATTACAGAATTTGACATATATCCTTTTAATTGCTGGTGGCCTTTTTTGGGTTACGGGGGCTTTAATGGACCCCTTTGTTCCCTATTTTGGATACATGTATATTTTAATTCCCCTTGAAATTTATGAAATGTTTTATGCACTTGGACTTTGGTGTATTAGTTTTGGAATCCTTTTCTGGATAATTGAAGTAAAAAAGAAAAAGTGGAGGGCCTTTAAATTCTTTGAATTGTGTGGTTATTCAACTTTATCTTTGTATTTTTTTCATCATTTCTTAGGTTTAAACTATTGGATGTATTATAATCATCCATTAGCTAATTCTATGTCTAATTTCTCATACTTTCAAATTTGGGTTGCGCTTTGGGCGTCTCTCTGGGTGTATCTTACCCTCTGGTCAAAGGTTAAATATAAGTACAGTTTAGAGTGGTTTATAAGAAAATATAGTTGAGAAGAGGAATTTCTATGAGTAATTTAATGAAAGAATTCTTTCTTACTTTTTTTACATCAAGTATGGCTTCAATAAGAGAAGAACTAGGTTTAGCGAGAGGAATGAACACTGCTGAAGCTCTCTGGAAAAGATTAGCACAAGATATTTTTCCTGTCCTTAATGAACAAATAAAAACTGAAGGTGATGAATTGACTACAACGGTCGAGTTTTTAGATAAAGTTTTCACTGATGTATTACATTTTGAAAATGTCGAAACAAGAGCTGATGAGAATTCGGCATCTCTAATACTGAATGATTGTCCATTTTGGAATCAAATAAAAGAAAAAAAGTTACCACCCGCAACTCATAAATTATGTTCTGCGTTCATCGAAACCCTTGCTAGATTAAAGAGCCCTGGTCTTATTTTTGATAAAATTGGCTGCAGAAGTATGCCACAAGGTGGAAGTTTCTGCGAATTTGTATGGAAGCTCTTTTGAAATCGACTTTATTACCAATAAATTTTTATTATTTCATATTTCAAAAACCGACGGCTTGACCGTCTTTTCTATGATCAGAAGCTGCTGTATATCCATCCTTAAGTCTATATATTATTTGCGCTCCACCAAAAATCATACTGCTTTGTTTCATTATATTATGACCACGTTGTGTTAGTTCTTTTAATACTTCAGGTTTAAAACCCTCTTCAACACCTACATTGAATCCGCCAAGGACTTGCCAACGTGGAGCGTCACTAGCTGCTTGTGGGTTCTGATTATAGTCAAATATCCGACAAATAACATTCACGTGTCCCTGAGGTTGATAGGGTCCACCCATAACTCCAAAACTCATCAGTGGTTTATTATTTCTAGTAATAAATGCTGGAATAATAGTATGAAAAGGTCTTTTATTAGGACCGACTTGATTAGGATGCCCCTCTTCTAAAGTAAAACCCATACCACGATTTTGAAAGCTTATTCCTGTTCCAGGTACTACAATTCCAGAACCAAAAAACATATAATTTGATTGAATATATGACACCATCATACCATCAGCATCTGCAGTAGTTAGATAGACAGTATCTCCAAGTTTTGGGACACCATATTTAAAATCTTTAGCTTTTTTAAGCTCAATGAGTTTTGCTCGCTCGGCTAGATATTCCGGATCAAGTAAATTTGAATAATCAAATTCCATTGTTGAGGGATCCGAAATATACCTATAAACATCTGCAAATGCCAGTTTCATAGCTTCAATCTGAATATGTAATGAATCTGCTGAATCTACTTTATAATCATTTAAATTCCAATGCTTCAAAATTCCTAATGCTATCAATGCAGCAATTCCCTGACCATTTGGTGGTATTTCATGTAGTGTTATATCTTTATAATTAATAGATAGGGGTTTTACCCAATCAGCCTGATGGTTTTTGAGATCTTCAAGAGTAATTAAACCACCGCTCTCTTTAGCATATTCTACAATTTTTTCCGCTAATTCTCCTTTATAGAAGGCATCCCCTTTCGTTTCGGATATTAATTCTAGGGACCGAACTTGATCTGGATTTGAAAATACACTACCTGCTTTCGGTGCTTTTCCATTGGGTAAAAAACAGTCAACAAAATTTGAAAATTTTCTAAAAATAGTCTTTGCAAACCCCCAAGCTTGTGCTGTTATTGGTGATACTAAAAACCCATTTTTTGCATAATCGATAGCAGGTTTAAATAATTCTTGAAATGGGAGTCTACCAAATTGTTTTGATAATTCCGCCCAAGCAGAGACAGCTCCTGGTATAGTTACAGTGTCCCATCCAACCCGTGGCATTTTTTTATATTTTGAAAAATATTCTGGAGTCCAAGCTTCGGGAGATCTACCAGAGGCATTTAATCCTTTTAATTCTTTACCATCCCAAATGATGGCAAATGCATCACTCCCTAACCCATTCATCGTGGGCTCAACAACTGTCAATGCTATAGCACATGCAATTGCAGCATCGATCGCATTCCCTCCTTTTAATAACATCCGAAGACCCGCTTGTGATGCCAGAGGCTGAGAAGTAGATACGATATTTTTTGCCAAAATTGGCATCCTTTGAGAAGGATATGGAAATTTCCATTTAAAATTAGCGTTATTATCTTTCTTAGTCATATCTATGACCTATAAAAAAACCTGTTAATCAATTAGAGAAATTTGGATATTCTGATATATTCTATTATTAAATTATTGAATGCTTCATCTACACCTTGATTTTCCTTTGCAGAAGTCTCTACATACAACGAATTTAATGTTTCTGATAATTTTAACCCATCATCCATATCGACAACTCTCTTATCACGAAGATCGATTTTATTTCCGATAATCATGCATGGAGTAATATCCTTTGATTTATCGACTTCTACAACATCAAATACTGTTTTATACCAATCCATAACATTGTCAAATGATTCCCTACGAGTTACGTCAAACACTATTATGATAAGATCAGCAGCTCTGGCATAATCTTTAGCAAGATCCCGATACATGACTTGACCCGCTAAATCCCAGATAGACAAGTCTATGAAATGGCCCTCTTCATCCTTGTAGGATTTTGTGATGCATTCAACACCCACGGTGGGTCCATAATCAAGAGAGAATCCTTGTCCCAAAAATCTTTTTACTAAACTTGTTTTACCTACAGCATAATCTCCTGCTGTTATTAATTTGAGTCTGTAATGCTTTGGGGACAATTTTAATCTCTCATAATTACTTTAAATAATAGTTTTTATTCCTTCAATAATTCTTTCTTTATTTGGTATAATCCATTTCTCCATTTCTGGATTAAAAGGTATCGGCACATCTTGACCAGCCACTGTTTTTACTGGAGCATCTAAATAATCAAAGGCTCCTTCCATTATGATTTTTGTGATCTCACCTGAAATCCCACCGGTTCTACAAGCTTCATGCACAATTACAGCTTTTCCAGTTTTCTTAATTGAATTAACAATCATTTCTTTATCAAACGGAGAAATTGTTCTTGGATCAAGTACTTCAACTGAAATTCCATGTTTTTCAAGTTCAGTTGCTGCCTCAAGAGCACGCAAGACCATTATTGAAGTTGCTATTACCGTTATATCTGATCCTTCTCTTTTAATATCAGCCTTGCCTATTGGAATAGTAAATTCTTCTTCCGGTACTTCTCCAGTTGTGTTATAAAGAAACTTATGCTCACATGAAATTACAGGATTGGGATCTCTTATAGCGGATTTCATAAGCCCATAAGCATCATAAGGAGTACTTGGTTGAATTACTTTAAGTCCTGGTATATGGATGAACCAAGCTTCAAGACTTTGAGAGTGATGTGTAGCATAGGAACCTCCGGAGCCAAATGGTAACCTAACAACAATTGGAACTGATCCTTTTCCCCCAAACATATAAAATTGTTTCGCTGCTTGATTACAAATTTGGTCCATCGCTAATGCACTCAAATCTCCAAACATGATCTCAGCAACAACTCTCATTCCGCTTAATGCTGCACCAACTGCACAACCCACAATAGCGCTTTCTGAAATTGGTGTGTCTCTAACTCTCTCTGGTCCAAATTCCTCTTGCAATCCTTTAGTTACTTTAAAAGCCCCTTGCCAATTTTTTCCAATATCTTCTCCAATAAGAACTAGGTCTGGATCCCGTTTCATTTCTTCTCGAAGAGCTCTATTTAAAGCTTCATTATATTTCATTACAACCATTTCATTCACCTGCATAAACATCTTTTAAAGCATCTTCAACTGGGGGAAATGGGCTTTCGGTAGCGTAATCAACGGCTTTTTGAATTTCTTCTTCAACCATTTCTTCAATTTTTATTATTTCCTCTTCCGTAATATTCTTTTCAATCATTTTTATTTTAAGAATCTTTAGAGGATCTCTTTTAAACCAGCTTTCCGCCTCCTCTGGAGGTCTATACTTTGCTGGATCGTAGCGAGAATGTCCTTTTATTCGATAGGTTTTACACTCGATCAAAGTAGGACCATCACCGTTTCTGGCACGATTTATTGCATCTCCTGCAACCTTATAAACTTCTAGCACGTCATTTCCATCAACGACAATCCCTGGAATTCCGTATGATCCTGCTCGATCTGCGATATTTTCTATTGCCATGACCATACTTTGAGGAGTACCCATAGCATAAAGATTATTTTCACATACAAAGACTACTGGAAGTTTCCATACTGCAGCTAAGTTAATCGCCTCGTGGAACGTACCTTGATTTGAGGCTCCATCTCCAAAAAAACATACACAAACCCTTTCATTATTATATTTCAATTTACATGTTAAACCTGCTCCTGTTGCAATCGGTATGCCCCCACCAACAACACCATTTGCTCCTAATATTCCAATATCAAAATCTGCAATATGCATGCTTCCTCCTTTGCTTTTACAATAACCAGTTTCCTTGGAAAATAATTCCGCAAACATCTTATCAATTGAGGCACCTTTTGCTATACAATGTCCATGACCACGATGAGTGCTTGTAATATAATCTTCTTTGGATAAATGGGCACAAACTCCGACTGCAACGGCTTCTTCTCCCATATAAGTATGGAGAGTGCCGGGAATTACGGTAGTTCCTAATAATTCATACGATTTTTCTTCAAATCGCCTTATTGTAAACATGTTGGCGTAAAAATCGAGTAACTTCATCTTTTCCAGTTCCATTAATAGCACCTAAATATTATTTCTTAGTCAATAATTATTCATCATATCTCTCATTTTCTAAAAATGAAATTATTTGTATTAAATTCTTAATATTAAATTATAAAACTTCTTCATTTTGTTATAAGAAAATATTAATTTCTTTGACAAATAACTGACTTTTTATAATATGAAAATTACTTTAATAAATAAGAAATGAATAATGATTAGAAATGGAAGAATTTAAAGAAGAATTTTTGCAAATCCAAAAAAAAATGAAAGATTTTGATAAAGAATATAAGAAGAAATTATTATTTCTTGCTTTTATTAATAAATTCATGAATAAAGTAAATTCAAATATCATAATTCTGGGCGGATTTGCAGTTCAATTTTATACTGCTGGTGAATATCTAACAAAAGATGTAGATTTAGCTTGTAATAACATTGATGTACTTAATGACTTATTAATCTCATTGAAATTTGAAAAAATTGGACGTCATTATTATTCAAATGAGTTAGATATTGCAATTGAAGTCCCTACTTCCTCTATTACTCGCAATGAAAAAGAAAGACTAACTATTATTGAAATAGAGGGATATGAAGTCCCGATCTTAGGAGTTGAAGATATAATTATCGATCGACTTAATGCATTCGCTCATTGGAAATCATTAGAAGATGGTAGATTAGCCAAAGAATTAGTGTTAATTCATTTCAATAAAATCGATTGGAAATATTTAAAAATGCGGGCAGAAGATGAACGTGTTAGTTCTGAATTAAATGAAATAAAAGTTGAAATGCAAAAAGAACGTGAGAAATATGAAAATAAATTATGATGTTTTTATGAAAAATAATGAATATAAAATAAAACGCTTAAGATTTCTTTGGAATCTAAAACGATTACCACGTCGTCGTCCCCGTGATCCGGAGGAAGAATTAGTCCTCAGGTTAATGGGATATAATAGATGGAGAAAAGAATTAGAAGAAGGAAAGTTAATTGAATTATCTCCCAAAAAATATAAAATCGTAATTAATCCTTCAACTATACATTAAATAATCTAATTTAAGTATTATTAAATAAAATATTTTGGTTATGATAGGCAAAAAAACCAAAAAAACAAAAACACCCAAAAAAACTTCAAAAAAAGAAACTACAGGTAGTATGGAAACAGAATCCGGAAAAACCTATTATTACGAACTGTCTGATGAAAAATCTAATAAATTTTGGCAAATAATTGTTTCGGGAAATTCTTTTACCACAACTTATTGTCGGATAGGAACAGATGGAAGATCAACAACAAAAGATTGGAAAGATAATGCTGAAGCAATTAAAAAAGCTGATTCTCAAATAAAATCAAAAGAGAAAAAAGGATATATTTTGAAAAAAGTGGATTGAAGTTTTAATTAATTTCATCAAGTATTTTTTTTATTATTTTCTATTTTTGAAGAAATTTCAGATGCTCTTTGTTTTAAAATTGAATTAACTCGATCTATGTCTTTATGTAGCCATTTAGTTGCTACTAACCAAAGTAATATTGATGGTATACCTAACGATATTGAAATAAAAGCAGTACTCATATAATTGTAATTGTTTAATGAGAGTAAAACACCCGAAATAATCGGACCTAAGCCAAAACCGATAAATTCTAAAAACTGGTTCCATGAGGAAATTGTTGCTTGAGCTTCTGGCAAGTTGATTTTTTGTAAAACGGGATTTTGATTAACAGCATAGATTACAATTATAGCCCTAAGAATAAATAATAAACCTCCAAAGAGAAAAAATACTGGATATTTTAAAATATTTTCAATATAATTGCCTTCCCAAGGAAGTAGTGTTGGAAGTGGCAAAATAAATATTACTAGTATTAGAAAAAATAGGCTTCCCATAGAAAAAGCTATTAGATAAATTCGATTTTTAATGTCTTTTGCTGCCAATCTATCCGATAATTTTGAAAAAGCAATTGAGCCAAAAATTGAACCCGGTAATCCAAAAATTATCATTAACAAAGAACTCACAACAGGCGAGACATTCTTAGGAGGGGACTGTATGTATGGGTAAATCATATAGATTGCAATTGAGAATAAAATCCACGTGCTTATACCTTCGATGAAAGCAATAATATTTGTAGGTGAAAAAATGGTTGTTCTGATGGTTTCTTTAGTTAATTTATAATCATATTTTGTTTCAAATTTTATACCATCCTTTTCGTATTGTGTAGTTAAAATATACGCTAATTCTTCATACATTAAACCTCTTTTTGGTTC
Source organism: Candidatus Helarchaeota archaeon (assembly GCA_013375355.1). Next base: position 6,407 of record JABXJV010000178.1, on the reverse strand, counting down.
TTTAAAGAAGAGCATTAAAATACCACCAATGAACAATAAAATCCCCGTTGTCCAATAATATATTCGCCACAATCCTGCTTGAATTAAAACAGAGCTAAGTAACATTCCAAAAATAACAAACAATTGGAAAAAAAATACAATTACACCGAAAAAACGAGATCGAGCCTTAAATGATATGGTATCATTTGATATTGAAAAAATTACAGGTAAAACACCTCCTTGACCAATTCCAAGGACGATATAGCTTAATAAAAATAATAAATATGTGTTAAATTCGTATAAGGGAACAAATCCATTGAAAAATCTTCCAATCCCCATTATCATAAGGACAAATATCAGCAAGTATTTTCTTGAAAATCTATCCGCAAAAAAGCCAAAAACTAACCCCATTATAGCTAAAGATATTGTCTTCAAACCAACTATGAGACCCAGCTCAACTGAATGAAAGGGGTCATATGGCCAAATAATCTTCGAAATACCAAGCATATTTAACATTAATCCAGCGACAGATAAAGCAACCACTGCCCGTACGAAAAATAAGGGCCAAAATTTTCGTAAAAACCGTTTCATACTTGGAGTATCTGAACCATTAGACACTTGTGAAATTTCTGTTTGTTCTATATTCATTTAAATTACATTAAAAATAATTCTTAAAATCGTATTGGTAGATGAAAAATTAATAAAATCTCTTAAAATTTTTAACTGATCTGTGCTTAAAGCTGGATTAATTAGAATTATTAATTTATTTAACTTCATTAAATTAAATAAATTGTATATCATTCAAATCAAAAATTATATGGGAAAGTGTATTTTATATGAAAATGAAAGCGGCAATGTTTCATGGACCTAAAAATGTGGTATTAGAAGAAACACCAATCCCAAAAATTTCGGATGATGAAGTTCTCGTAAAAATTAAAGCATCAACAACTTGCGGAACTGATAGAAAATTATATTTACGGTCGGGTAAGAAATATCCTTCCTATTTTAAACCACCCACTATTTTTGGGCATGAAACCGCTGGTGAAATCTATCAAGTCGGTAAAAATGTGACAGATTATGAAATTGGACAGCCAGTTTACGTGCATGATTCTGGTCCCTGCCTGAAGTGCTTTTATTGTAAAATTGGGCGACATAGTCTGTGTGATAACATTACTTGGAACTGGGGTACTTGGACTGAGTTTCTAAGAGTCCCCAAAGAAATTATTCAAAGTGGAAATATGGTTATGATTCCTAAAAATTTGTCTTTTGCAGAAGCAGCATTAACAGAACCTTTATCTTGTGTTTTAATGGGTGTGGAACGATCTAATATTGGACTTGGAGACTCTGTAGTAATTATGGGGGCAGGTCCTATTGGATTATTTTGGACAAACCTAGTTAAAAATAAAGGAGCTAAAATTATCCAAGTAGATTTAAAAAAGGAAAGATTGGAATTAGCAAAAAAATTAGGAGCAGACGTTGTTTTAAATGCAGAAGAAGAGAAAGATATTGTTCAAACAGTTAGAGATCACACAAACGAAGGACGAGGGGCGGATGTCGCAATTGAAGCAATTGGTTATCCACAAACATGGGAGACAACTATTAAAATGGCTAGAAAAGGAGGGTTAGTAAATTTATTTGGGGGTCCTCCGCCGACTTCAGACATTTCGATTAATACTGCGTTATTGCATTATAATGAATTAACTTTAATTGGAGTTTTTCATACAACACCACGTTATGTACAAGCCTCAATTAATTTGTTAGCAAATAAAAAAATTGATACGGACATTTTTATTACTGAAGAATTAAAGCTAGACGATCTTGATAAAATATTAGATAATTTGGTAAATCAAAAAGGCATTAAAACAGCTATAATTCCTTAAGAATATTTAAGAATTAAAATTTATTAAAAAAAAGAATTTTCATAAAAAGCCAACTATATTTATTTTATAAAATAAAACTTTAAATAAGATAAATTTGGATGAAATAACAATAAATAAAATAAAACTATGAGCCATTATTTATACTAATTTATTTAGTATTGGGAACCATTTTAAATTTTAGGAAGTTTTTAATATGAAGGGTTATAAAAAGAGTTTTATTATTCTAATAATTCTAATATATTTTTGTTATATTGCTTCACCTTTATTCTTATCAAATTATTCAGTTAATAATTTTAATATTATTAATATAGAATTCGGCAAAGAGATTAATTCTGAACAAGATTCTATAAATAATGAATTAAACGATTTTAAACTACAAAAGATTCTTGAAAAATTCAATTTTAATGAAATTGATAATAATGATTGGAATAAGGATTTTTTGAAGGCAGATAAAAATTTTAACGGAATTAACGATCAATTTGAGCCAAAACTCTTTGAATTATCAAAAATGGCTACTTTTCAAGAAATAAAAAATAATAAAGGAATGTTATTTTCTAAAGAGGATATAATCAATGAAATTTTAGGCAACAAAAAACAACTTATAGAAGAAATTTCTTATAATTATATCCCAATTATTATACAATTTCCCAAAGGAGATTTTGAATCATATTCTTCTCTTTTTATGAATTTAGGAGGAAAGGTAAAATCAATTTATAAAAATGCAATTAATGGTTTTGCGGGAACAATTGATTATAAAGGTTTAAGTCATTTTTGCGAATTATTAAAGCTGGATAATAAGCAATTTCTTTTAGAAGAAGATGTAAGATTAGAAGCAAATTTATATTATACATCCCGAAACATGAATCTTCGCCCATATGTCTGGAATACTCTCTCTTATACAGGAGATACTAACAGTTCAATTGCAATAATAGACACAGGAATAGATGATTCTCACAAGTTTTTTCAACCTGGATATACTGCTGGAAATTCGGCTTACAAAATTGTAGGTTGGAATGACGTGGTGAACGGTTTATCTTCACCTTACGATGATGCAGGTCATGGTTCTCATTGTGCTGGGATAGCCGCTGGACAAGGATCCCCTAATTATGACGGGTTTGGACGATCAGTTTCCACTTATGGTTTTGGATTAAACCTATCCGGGGATTGGATTTTTGGGGGAGGTTACTTGGATATAGTTGGAGGTAGATTCAATGTTACTGATCCTGGACTCATTGAAGTATATTGCAATTTTGATGATTACACTCCTGCACCTGATGATGTTGATATTTATGCTTATCTTTATCGAGGAGAATCTATTGTGGATTCTTATGTGTCCGGAGCTTCTTCTTGGAGTGATACACTTACATATACTGCAACTGCTAGTACTCTTGGTGACTACTCATTAAGAATTAGGATTACTTTGAGGGATGTTAATAGTGACTGGTTTGTAGATGAACCTATTTTTGGATTTACGGGTAGGATTCACTGGCCATTTTTCCCTCCTGAAATGGGTAGTGGAGATAAGTATAAAGGTGTTGCACCCGATGCACAACTAGTCGGAATAAAAGTACTTGACAAAGATGGTGGAGGTTCGGAGTCAGATATAATTGCTGGAATAAACTGGGCAATTAGTAATAAGACAATATACAATATAACAACTATTTCTATGAGCCTTGGATTCTCAATGGGAGGTCAAACTGCTGTAATTAATGCAGTTAATAACGCTGTTGCGGATGGGATAGTTACCGTTGTTGCCGCAGGAAATGATGGTGGAATAGGAAATAATATTGGATCTCCTGGTGATGCGGATAAAGTAATAACAGTAGCAGCAATGAATTATGAAGATCGAGTTACAGATTATAGTAGCGCGGGTCGTACTTCGTATTCTGGTCAAACAATTAAACCTGACATAATGGCACCTGGTGGAAGTTATAATTCTTTAACAATGTTTTCTACTGATACAAATGACCATGATGCCGATGGAATATATCCCACGGATATTTATTTGAACGATACATATCCTGCTGTTGGGACTTCAATGGCAACTCCTGCTGTCGCTGGAGCTACAAATTTATTGATTGAAGCAATGGGTGGGTATTCAAACTGGAATTATACTGAAGAAGAGGCTGGGAGAGTCAAAGCGCTACTTTTAATGACAGCAACCGAAACATACCCCTTAACAAGGGAAGTTGATACTGGATATAGCCCTGTGCTTAATCGTGGAGGAAAAGATTATCATGAAGGATATGGAAGGATAAATATTGATGCTGCAATAGAAGCTTATACCCAAAAATTAACAGAAGGCACGTATAATAGTTCTTGGCTTTCAAGCAGTTTGATTAATCCATTTAATAAACATGCCCTCGGTTGTTATGTTGATCTTATTGGCGGAGAGGAATATTATTTTAAATTATTGGTCCCTAGTGGAATAGATTTTGATTTGCACTTATATAATAATACACCCACTTCAGTTGGTGATCCAATAATGGTTGCTTCAAGCACATCCTCCACACTGGGAATGGATGAATTTTTCCGTTATACACCCAATGCATCTGGGAGACATTATTTAATTGCTAAAGCAATAAGTGGTGAAGGTATTGCGAATTTTACTTATAAAACAAACATACTGCCACCCAATCTTACTAATGGATCTGTTTCGCCTTCTACAGGTAATCAATCAACTTTATTAAATTTTAGTGTAATTTATACTGAACTTGAAGATTATCCACCGACATCCATTAATGTACTAATAAATGGAACACCTTATCCAATGGAAAAACAAAATATCTCTGAGAATTCATATATGGATGGTTGCGCTTATCAATGTTTAACATATCTTCAACCAGGAAGTTATAATTATTCCTTCGAATGCTGGGATGGTAAATATTATAATGTTACAGCTACTAAACCAGGAGTAAATATTTTGGAAACCAATCTTTTAGCACCAACATTAACAAATGTACAAATATATCCAAATGAGGGCTATGGTAACTGGACCACATTTAAATTTAGAGTTACTTATACAGATGCAGATAACAATGCACCTAGTTATGTGAATATTACGATAAATACAACATCATATTCTATGATTAAGCAAAATCCTTTGGATATGAACTATATGGATGGGTGTATTTTCATGCTTAACACGGAATTGGACATTGGAAATTATTACTTTTATTTTAACTCTTCTGATAGTATTTATAATGCAAGTACTGGTCCATATTCAGGTCCAATTGTAAAAAAATTTAAAGAGGGATTAATTCTTTTTGATGGAATGTATTATTCCTGGCAATTAGAATTTAGCACTTTTAGATTTTCAATAACAACAAGATGCACATATTTAGGAGGTAATACTTATCATATAACAGAAAATAATCCTCTTACATCCTACTTCTTTTGGTTGTCTTCAACTGATTCTAGAGATGTTAATAATCTAACAAGAGTTATTTCTAATTCTCTTAACTCATATGATAACTATTATGTTTTGTTTGAAAATGATACTTGGGAACCTTTTTGTATATTTAATAATGTAAGTATGGGTGATTTCATTCCAATTGCTACAAGTCTTTGGTTTACAACAGAAACAAATAGAACTTTCCAGATTACAGGAGAAAAGAATATTACAAGATTTGGAAAGGTTTTAGATTGTTGGGAACTAACAGATATTAGGAGTAGTGTTGCATATTATGAAAAAGTCACTGGATTATTAGTATCTGCATACTTTGTTGGTGATGGTTCAGATTATTCAATAAATGTCACTAAAACAAATGTATTTCCTGCAGCAACCAAATCATATCCAAATTTAAGTTTTTTACTACTTGTACCAGCTGATAATCCTCCTATTATTTTTGTTATAATTATCGCATTTGTCGTAGTAGCTGGAATAACTGGAATTTTAGGAGTTGTCATCCATCAGAAACATAAAAAAGTTTACATTTCAAAACCCCCAAAACCACCAGAACCCAAAAAACCCAGAGCAGATAAAAAGCCCAGAAAACCTAAAATAAAGAATGGAAAAGTTGAAGCGTGGAAAGATCAAGGGGATAAATTTAGAGCTGAAAGAAATTATGAGAAAGCATATGAATGTTATGAAAAAGCTCTTGAAATAGACCCAGAGGATATTAGAGCAAAAGTAATGATGGATCTATTGAAAGATAAAATTTTGCCAAGTGTAAGCGAAGCTGCACCCCCTAGTACTATTATTCAAGAAAGAATAGAGAAAAAACCTAAACCAACTATAAAAACAGTAAAACCTTCCATAATTATGCCTGAGGAAACACCAGAAGAAAAAGCTAGATCTCTATTTGAACAAGGATTCGACTTCTTTAAAGTAGGGGAATATAGAAGATCTATTTTTTACTTTGAGAAAACAATTGAATTAAATCCTCAATATAAAAATGTATGGTACAGTTTGGGAGTGGCACATATGAATATAGGTAATGATCAGGAGGCAATCGATTGTTTAACAAAAGAGCTTGAAATTAATCCATCTAATAAGTTAGCTGACGCATTTTTGAAATCATTGAAAAAGAAATATTTAAAAACTGA
>JABXJV010000177.1 GCA_013375355.1 Candidatus Helarchaeota archaeon | reverse complement strand
CCATCATTTAAATGAATTTCTATAATTCTATCCATATGTTTTTCAAAAAATTCTTGAACAGATAGACCTGTATAATCATAGCCGCAAATTAGATGCCCTGTATCAAAGCAAATTGATAGATCATACTTATCGGTGACTTTTCTAGTAGCTTCAAACGGAAACTCTATGTTCTCAACTGCGATTTTTTCAGGAGGTACATCAACACTTTTTAGAATTTTTCGAATACTTTCAGACGCGAAACCATTCATTACATGGGTAAGAGCATTCTTAAATTCAAGGGGAATTCTCTGTATTCGGGAAAATTCTGCAGCTAATGACCCAGTAAGATGTAATATATAGGCCACAGGATCAAGAATCTTAGTACGTTCAATACATTCGACCATACACTGAACCGATGCATCCCTTATTCTTACATTTGGTCCTGCAAGTTCAGTAGACCATAAAGGCAAATGAACAGAATATGTTATTCCAGTATTATCATTTTTAATTTTAGCTAATTTTTTTATTATTCTTTTTGAAAGAGAAGTAGGAAGGACGTATTCTAAATCCATAGTTATTTCTAAATGTTTAAAGCCTGCATTTATTCCTTTTTCTACAAGCAAAGGGAACTTAAGGTTTCTTAAATCCAAGTCAGCATCTATTACGTCAAAATTTATTGGTGTTATTCCAAATTTCATATCAAATTTCACTCTTTTATTATAAGTTTTATATTAATTATCCATTATTCATTTTAGTAATTTTTCTTATCCAATCACATGCCAATTTTTCGGAACCATCTCTTCTTAATAAACCCCAATGTGCTTCTTCTAAAACCGAAAATGCTAGGAATTTTGGTAATTTACCTTCCTCTCCAAAAAAAGTCTCATAAATTTGACCCTTTGGGTTAGGATCAATAAATTCACAAATTTGCATGAATGGAACTTTCATGTTTTTAATTGCAGCATAACAAACTTTTAACATATTAAGTTGGTCTTTTTCACGCCCCCAACCAAACCAACCTAGAAGCGGCTTATGTCCGACTGTCGGATAACCTACCTCAATATATAAAGGGGGATACCCTCGTTTTTGTAGAAAATCAATGGTATTTTTTAAATGGCTATAGACTATGTGTTTAGTAGGAGCCGGAATCCAAGTACCAATATGAGCATCTACTGCAACAGTATCAAATTTTAACTTTTCTCCCTTCTTAACCCACCAATCTTTCCATCCACGGAGTCCACAATCAAGATTAATCAAACGATGTGGATAAATCACTATTATTACATTCGCATTTGGATTATTATCATGAGCAACTTGATAAAAAAGTTTAAAATGTTCAGTTAATTTATTTGCATTTACATATTTTCCCATAAGTGGATTGAAAGCTTGACCAAATAAATTGCATTCAATCATCCAAATATAATTGTTTATCCCCAGTTCGGCTAAATCACTTATAGTTCTTGGCCCTACTTTATTAAGATGCTCTTGCCATTTGGGAACATTCAGAAAACTAGGCTTATGAATTACATTAATATTGATATCTGTAAATTCCTTTGAAGCAAGTTCAAAATGATTTGGTAGTTTTTTATAGCCTAAAGTACCAAAGAATGAAATAGAATTTATTCCAAGGTATTTGACTTTTGGAAAGATTATTCTTGGGTTCAATACGGATAATACGTTGAAAAGAACTCTTAATTTAGTCAATTAATTCCCAACTTTAAAACTAAATCGCCAATTTATTTCCTAAATGATAAAATAAAACGGCAGTTAAGGGTATTCCTACATATAAAGAGATGAAAGTAGAAAAAAATTCGTATAATCTTTGAAAATCTACAATGTATAAGGCAACTCCCAAAATAATAAAACATAATAAGGAAATTAAAAATGTTTTATTTTTCGTAGCTTTATCAAGTTTTTCTTCTAAAAATGAATAATATTTGTTAATAAGTATAGCGGTATAACTTAATAATATGATGACAAGAATTAACATGTAAAAACCGAAAACTCGATAATCTTTTGACTCCACATGCAAAAATTCTCGCCATGGCACAAGGTCGTATCCGCTATCCCAGCTTTGAGTATACCAAATGGTTCGAGTTCCGCACCAAAGGAAATCGTGAAAAAAAGAAGCTGCTAATCCTAACGCAAAAAGTGAAATAAACACAATAAAGAGATAGCCTTGTTTAATATTTGTAGAATTTTTCATATAAGCAAAAGTTCCAATAAATGCCAATCCAAGAGGCAAAAAAATAAAAGCAAATAATGAAAAGAATAGAAAAAAGTTAACTACATCGGCCTGAAAAACGAAAGTATATATAATTTCTTCGAGTCGAGAGCCAAATTTCGGCCCCAATATGTGAGGATTATAATAACTTGTAGCGAATATTGCAATAATAGTTATAATGATCCCACAATAAAACAGAAAGTTTTTCCAAAAATTTTCGTAGGCTATGTCTTTTTTATTAAAATAGGAGACCAATGATTCCCATTGGGGTAAAAATAAGGGAGGTAAGCAGATTATGCATCCCACTATACAATAAATCAACAACACATGATAAGTTCCATCTAAAAACATTTAATTCACTTCTATAATTCTATTAATTTTTTAGTATTAGAGGATTTATAGGCAGATTCTATAATTTTATGTGCTCTTAATCCGATTTCTAAACTTGGATATGGAGGAGTTTCATCTATAATGGATTTTATAAAAGAAAAATTTTCATAAGAATAAGTATCAACCCCAGTCTTGAGATTTGGTAAATTATTTGTTTCAATATATACCTTTTTTATTTCTTTATAACTTGAAGCAAGAGTCATTTTACGCTTTCTTATTTTACCTTTTAGGGATTTGAAACTAAGCCCTGTATAATTTTGTAAAATTAAATTACCATTTTCAAAATAAAGCTCAAGATGGCGAAAATCTCTCCTAATTTTATGCCAGATGCTTGTTAAAACGCCCGTCCCACCGTTTTGAAATTCAAAATTTAAAATTGCAAGATCCTCCAAACCAGCTTGGGCTTCTGGTGAAATATATCTAATTCTAGCAAATAAATCTTTCATAGAACCAAATATATATTCTAGGATATCAACATCATGTATTGAATGTTCGAATAAGCATCCTGCATGCGCAGCTGACTTATCTTTTCTCCAATCAGAAACATGCGTAGATCCAGCAATTGGCCATTCTTGGTCATCAATCATGATTGCAGTTAATAGTTTCCCTAGCTCTTGTTTATTATCTTCAATAATCCTTTTAATATACCAAAAGATTGGACAAAATCTCAATACTAGCCCTACTTGAGCAAGGATATTATTCTTATCTCTTGCTTTAATCATTTCTTTAATGTCAGATAAAGAAAAAGCAAGAGGTTTTTCACAGAAAATATGTTTTCCTTTTTCTGCTGCTGAAAGAAAGAACTCCTTATGATATCTAGTTGGTGTTAAAATATAGACAACATTAATTGAATCATCATTAATAATATCCATCGGATTTGTAGTTGTTTTTTTGGTTCCTGTTATATTGCAAAATCTTTCAATAGCACTTTGGTCTATATCTGCTACTTTTTTTAACGTTATAGAGACATCTTTAAAAAATGGATTATTTATTAGACTCTTAACTGAAAGTCCATGAGCAAGAGATATTAATCCGGCTCCAATAAATCCAATATTGAGTTCTTTCAAAAAATAGACCAACCCAAATATAATAACTAATTTAATAAATTCAAATTCTATAAAAGTTTATTATTATTTATGCAAATTTAATTTGGAATGTAAATTAAAATTGCTAATTTCTATAATTTTAAATTCTTTAATTTATTTATTATAAAATAGAATGTAGTTTGATGAAAATTATTGAATATTGAGACTTTAATAGAACATCTTATATTCTTAATTCTATTTGGGGAAGCAAATCGATATTTAACCCTCCCAATAAAATTTTGGATGGGATTCTTAATTTTTGGTACCATAGCTGGAACTTTTATTTTATTTGGACATATTGTTAAAATTAAAGAAGGAAAGTTTTTCCTAAATTTATTGGCAATTATCTTTTTATTACCATCAAATTTTTCTGCATTTATTCTAGTCGCTTTTAATTATATATTTAATATTATTTTTGCTTTAATCCTTTTTTTCTTATCCATTGGATTTTCAATTTATACTATAAACCAAGGCAACAATATAAAAAATAAAAGATTAAGATCAGAAGGAATAATACAACTAAGATCTAGAATAAAACGAGCTGTCAAAAATATTCTCATTGATTCGATAGAAAGTGGGCCAATCTCAAGGGTTACACAGGGAACTAAGTCTGACCCGCATTCAAAGGTTCATCTTGATGATAGTTTCATAGATCATTCCAAGCCTTTAGTATGTCCCATTTGTAATTACAAAAATCCGAGTGAGTCTAGATTATGTATTTCTTGTTATTCCAAATTCCTTAAATGTTCTATCTGTAAAAAGCAAATAAGTAAGGAAGATGAGGTTTTTTGCCCTTTCTGTAGTGCACCTTATCATAAGAGAGGCTTTTTTGAATGGTTAAAAGTAAAAGCTCACTGTAAAAATTGTAAAAAAGATTTAGATTTATGGGAATTTCAAAAATATCATAATGAAAATGGACAAGAACATGATTTACCTTCAAAATTCTGTATAAATTGCAGAAGATATATCCCTATAGATGCAAATTTTTGTATTTATTGTGGGTTTAAAATTTAAGAAAAATATGAATCTAATTTCTCATTTTATTCTAAATCAATTATTTTTTACGTTTTTTGATTTCTTAACTTTTTTAGTTTTACTAATTTTTTTAGTGCCTTCTGATTTAACCGAACCCTCTAACATGTCAATAAAATTATCAACTGCCTTTTTAGTAGTTATTAATTCATCACCTTCAATTACGAAACCAAACTGAACTGCCCAACTAAAAATTATTTTATCAAAGGCTTCTTTGTCCATTCCTAAGGCATTTCTCATCATATCCAATTTTACTTTTTTTGAGACTTTTAAAATAATTTTCAATTGATCGATTCTCTCTCTATAAGCTTCAAAGGTTTTTTCTTTTTTTTCTTCTAGTTTCCTAAAAATCACAAGGTTACCCTTTATTTTTCCTTGGATTGTCCCTCTTAATAGCAAATTTTCAATTAACCTTCCAATTTCATCTGTTTCATTTCCGGTCCTCGAGGCAATTTGTTCAAATGTAAGTTCTTCAAAGACTTGTGAGAATTCTTTTATTTTTTTAATAGTTTCTACTAAATGTTTTAGTTTTTTATCTCTTAATTCTTTTTTACGTTTTTCTTCTAATATTTTTTGGCGATCTTCATCTAATTTTTTCAGTTTATCATCATGGAAATCTTTAATTTGTTCCTCTTCTAACCTTTCTCTAATATCTTTTTCCATTTTTCTTTGAAATGCCTCTAATTTTAATTGAGCTTCAATTTTTTCTTCAAGTTCTTTAACATCCCATAATTTAGCAGTACTATCCCACGAGCCACTTACAATATATTTTCCATCGGGAGAGAAATTAACCGCATAAACGAAACTATCATGTGCTAATAAAGTTGTCTTCAATTCTACCGTCTGAAATTCCCATAATTTTACGGTCCTATCCCAAGATCCGCTCACGATATATTTTCCATCTGGAGAAAAAGCAACTGTTTGCACCTCGGCATCGTGCCCTACAATAGTAAAAAGAAGTCTCCCAGAGATTAACTCCCAAACTTTGATTGAATAATCTTGAGACCCACTAATAATAAATTTCCCATCAGGAGAAACAGCAACTGATTCTATATTTCCTTCATGTCCTTTAAGCGTGTTTAGGCGTTTCCCTGATTCAATCTCCCAAACCTTAATATCATTTTCCCATGACCCGCTAATAATATATCTTCCATTAGGAGTCATTGCGACTGAATTAACTGCACCAACGTCTTCTTCAAGCGAAAGAATTAGTTTTCCAGTCATTAATCCCCATACTTTTATTGTTTTATCATAAGATCCGCTAATGATAAAATTTCCATTAGGAGAGACGGCAACTGAACGCACTTCATCTTTATGTTTTTTAAGAGTACGAACATGTTTTCCAGATCCTAATTCCCATACTCTAATAGTTGAATCTTCAGACCCACTAATTATATATTTTCCATTTGGAGAGACCGATAATGAAGTCACACAATCTCCATGACCTTTAAGAGTGTGAATAAGTTCTCCGGTTGTGGTATCCCAGACTTTAATGGTATTTTCCCCAGAGTGAGATACGGGTTCTTTACCAGATCCACTAATAAAATATTTCCCATCAGGTGAAAATACAACTGCATTTACATGATCAGAATGCTCAATAATAAATTTAGATGTTCTCTCCATGATTCCTATATCTCTTAATTTTTATACATCATTAAAATATCAATTATATCTGAATTTAAAAAAGTTCAATAATCTTGTTTTTTTTAATATAATCGAAATAAATTAAATACTTATTCATCCTTTTTCAGAATTATTATCTTGTAATTTTCTTAATAGATCATCCAGATCAATTACAATATCTACTTTCTCTTCTAATTCTTCAGATTCTTCCGGTTTTTTATACATTCTTATAATCTCATCTTTAGACTTTTCTAAAAAAGATGGATCTATTGAAGCTAATGCATAATATGCTATTTCACCTAAAATTTGGTCTGATAATAATCTTGCCAAAGGCTCAATTGCTCTTTCATCTTTTAAACTACCAAGAGCGATTGCCGCATTCCGTTGAACATAAAAATCATAGCCAAAACGTTCGATTAAGGGTTCAACTGCTCTTTTATCGCCTAACATACCTAAAGCTAAGGCTGCTTTACTTCTTACTTCCTTATCCCTATCATTTATTAATGAATCAATTAACGTTTCCACTGCGTCATTATTACCCAATTTACCTAATGCCGCGGCCACTTCCGCTCTAACTGAAGGATCTTCTTCTATTTCTTCTGATAATGCAAGCTTTAATGGGATCATAGCTCTTTCGTCACCTATCCTGCCTAAAGCCCCCGCTGCATAGCAACGCAAGGTGGAATTTTCATGTTCAAATAATTTCACGATAGGTTCAAATGCAATCGGATTCTTTGCAAGCCCCATAACTTGACATATTACGCATTGCACATCTACAGGTTCATTGGGTAGAATTTTAGTTAAGTATTCAACATTATTAATTCCGTCTTTAAATAATTCTTTTTGTGCAATTATTCTATCAATGTCATTAGGACTCTTCAAGTCTTTAATAAGTTGTTTTACTTTCAGTTCTTCTTCCGACATGAACAATCCACAAATAATTGCACTTTATAACTTTATAATGAATGTAAAAAGACGTGATATTCTATTTAAGTAATTCATTCAATTTACAAAAATCCAAATTATTGTTTTCAAGATTGTTTTTTACGCTGTTTTTTTGTCGAGAATTCATCCCTTTCCAATCTAAAACGGCCAATTCGACTTTTTCCATGGTTCTTTCAATTGCTTTTTTAACCATTTGATCAATATTGTCTAGTACATACTTGGGGGCAATATGGGAAGTAGCCACATCCGAATTGTAGATTAATCTGTTAAAGTTGGGACAATAATGTGTCCCACCAAATCCTATAACAGTCTTATATCGCTTTTTAGAAAAAGCTACTTTCATAATTGCCTTAGCTACAGCTTCCGCACCCAGTTCATTTTTCCAATGCTCTTCATTACTGCCTAATTCAATAAAAACTAATGGCGTGGATAAATTAGTCGGTCCGTGATGAGAAACTTCCATACTTACTTCGAAATTAGATAAATCTAACTTTTCCTGTTGAATTTTTAATTCTAAAAGTGCTTCCTTTATCGCAAATGCAGGAGCTATTGCAAGTTGACGTGGTTTTCCACCAAATAATGCCTCATTAGTCCAATTTCCGGTAGAATGAGTAAGAAGACTAGGACGTTGGGATTCAGATTTATGTTTACTTCCAAAAATAAATAAATCAGTTTTAAATTTATCCAAATGGTCGCAAAAAATTAATCTTTTATTTGTTATTATTAAATCAATATTTTTTATACGATATTTAGTATTACCCTCGAATATTCCGTCTTCATTAAAATTATAATGCTTTAAAAGTTGACCTAATATGGTCTGACCTGCTAAATCTTGTTTTGAAATCACTATAGTTGGCATGTTAAATCTTATGAAATAACTTATAGAAAAATTTCATTAATTAACGAAGGAGTCTCTTTTTCAAATTCCGAAATATTACCACGGAAATCCTGTAAAAGAGTATCAAAATGAACTTCAAACTTTTTACAAAATTCAGATAATTCCTGTGAAATTAGAGGGATTGGCTCCCCTTGTAATATTAAAGCTATTCGGACATATTTCCCATCTTCAATTTCTATTTCAAAATCATGGTAGGATAATTTTTTCATAGGAGTCTCCTTTTTTGTAATTTCCAATCCAAAACTTTGTATTGCGGTTAAAAATCCTCCGATAAGGTCTCCATCTAGTTCCTCATCAATAAAGCTATAAGCAGATAGAACAACACCGCTAGTTTTAAGTATTACCATTAAATGAGTTAAGATATTGGAAATATATTGTTTTTCTAACGAAAATAAGTTCTCTTTGATTCTATTAAGGCTCCAGTCTATTTTTTTTACTATCTCTCTGCTACTATCCACAGTGTTTGAATATAAGTTAGCATTATTTTCTGCAAATGATAAAATTTGGCGACCAAGCTTAATCGTATTATATTGTAAATCTATCATAGTCCGTTTTGAACATAGTTTTTGTTCTGAATCAATTAGATTTTGTTTAATTCGGTTAATTATATCATAATAGTCTGAATCAGGAAGACCATTTTTCGCTTCAATAATAAGATTATCAAGAGATGAAATTACATCATTTATTGCGTGTGTAGAATCGCAAAATGAGTAAAAATCAAAAAGTGAGTTTAATAAATTAAAGGAATTATATATTTTGCCACCAATTAAGGATATTAATGATTGAAATGATGATTTTGTAAGAGGTTGATAACCCCTCCTAACTTTTAATCTTTTAAATTTCGATATTTTAATTCTAGGACCTTTTTTCTCTTTGACTTCAAATTCATTAATTGATTGAATTTTTAAATCGTTTCCATTATTAATTGATGGGACTGAAGATTTTTTTGATAATTTTGGGTCAATTTCTTTTTCTACTTCGATCGTAAACCCTTTGAAATCCTTTATTTTCAGTTTTCTAGTCTTTTCTTTATCTTTTTCGACTTTAATGCCAAGACCTTTTATTTTTATACGTCGCTTTTTTTTTCTATCGGACGTCTGGGATACCTCCTAATTGTTTTTATTCATTAGAACAATTATCATGAACTACCATTCAGCAAGCTGAAAGATATTCGTCCCGGATTTGTCATCATTCTCCTTGCGGAGTCGGAGGGACTGGCTGGTCCACGCAGCCCATTGCCATACATCTCAGAGACCTCTTGATGTAAGGCACTGTGTCAAAGTTCGTGAATTGTCGGGAGACTTTACCCCGCTTTGAGCCGTGTTAAAGGCACCATTTAGCATGGCGGAGGCTGATAAATCCACGTTATCCGCTGCCAACAATCTCACTTTCCGAACCATCGGAAAGTTCTTAACTGAAGGCACTTTTTTAAACTTTGACAACATATTCACATATCCAATTATTGTTTTCAACCCATTATTTATCTTATGCGAGCCGCTATACAAATCGATTATCCCTTTTAGGGCAATGTTCAAGGAAGCGTTTCTATCCCTGTGATCAATATGACCACAATAGCTACATTTAAACAGTCTTTTACGTTTATGTGATTCTTTTTTAGTCTGGCAGATAACGCAATTCT
>JABXJV010000176.1 GCA_013375355.1 Candidatus Helarchaeota archaeon | reverse complement strand
ATTCTAATTAATTCTGCCACCCCTTTGGGGTTCTTGAGTATATTGTGGTCAAAACCTCCGTGTCGGTATTCATTCGCTATCTCCAATAAAACATTTTTAAATCCCGATTCTTTAATCCAGTTAACAACATTTATTACTCCATTTCTTACGGCATTATCGTCTTCGAGTATCTGGTCCTGTCTCTGATAATAGCATCCAAGAATTACAGAAACACCCAATTTATCACAAACTCGAATCACCCTTTCCGCCCGTTCTAAATAACTTTCCCGAAGACTCCCATCAGGGTTAAATGCTGAATTTACCGCACCCTCATACCCAGGATTTCCACCTTGAAGACAAATTGTAAACGCACGAATGCCGTATTCGACATAATCAGGAATCTTCGAAATGAAATTATTTAGATTTCTATCCGTATCAAATTGCTTATTATTTAAATCTTCAAAGATTGAATTAACCATCCTAACATTCATAAGGAGACCCTCTGCTTTTGCACCAGGATATATAATTTTCCCGTTTAAATACCACTTCCCATCTTCTATTGCAATCTGGGTCTTTAATTTAGAAGAAGTTAGATGTTCTAAAGAATTATCTTCAGGATAAATTTTCATAAAAAATAATATTAAAACTACGATAATAAGAACCATTTTAAAAATTCTCATAAATTACTCCATAGATTTATTATTATTTTTTTCAAGTAATGATATGTTATAAAAACAAATATTTGGCAAATTTGTATGAGATTGTCATTCCCACCAAGCGCTTAACTTTGCTGTCATGCTGAATTTATTTCAGCATCTAAAACAAAGCAAATAATAGATTCCGAAGATCCTGAACATGTTTCACGATCGGAATGACACGGTAGGGGAAAATTATATTATGTTTCAGTCTATTTTAGCGAGATTAGAATTTAAACACATTTCTAATAATTACTTGTTATATAAAAATTTGCCAAAGTTCTGATAAAAATTTAACCAATAAAAAATTATTCTTTTGAAAATTATAAATTTTATCGTTATTTTAAAAAAAAATAAAGCAAAAAGCAACCTATAATATTATGACAAAAAAGAAAAACATCTTTTTATTATTTTCTTTACTTTATTTCATTTTTTCAAACAATTCACTTCCCCAAACCCCACAAGAATTTAAGGAAAGAAGAGAAAGATTGATGAAAAATATCTCATCTGAGAGTATAATAATGATTAAAGGCTCTTCAGAGACATTAAGAAACGGGGATGTTAACTACCCATTCAGACAATCAAGTAATTTTTACTACTTTACTGGCTTTGAAGAACCTGACTGTATATTATTCTTGAGTCCGGGAAGGAAAATATACATTCGTGAAGAAAGGAAATATGTAAAAGAATTAATCTTTGTTCGGCCTAAAAACTTGCAAAAGCAAATATGGAGCGGTATAAGGCTTGGTCCCGAAGGAGTTAAAGTGAAATTAGGAATTGAGGAGGCTTTGCCAAATACAGATTACGAAAACTATTTAAGAAATCTATTATTTCAAGCAGACACACTATTTTTCGAATATTCACCCATCACCTTAGATAAACCATTAACCAGAGACCTTGAAATAATAAATAAAGCAAAGGAAAGACTTTATAACTTCGAAACCGCATCTGTAAATAAT
>JABXJV010000175.1 GCA_013375355.1 Candidatus Helarchaeota archaeon | reverse complement strand
GTATTAAACAATTTTTCATACTTGAAGATGCCTTATTATTTTAAAATGGCTTATTTATAAATAATAATAAATTTATATATAATTGTCAACATTTTCATTTTCTATTTATGAATCCAATCTAAAAAGCACTAATTCCTAATAATTTTCATTCTATGACATGTATTGTATATTATATATGGGCACGCCACGGCGTGCCCCTACATAATTATTTACAATTAGTTAACCAAAATTTCTATACTGTAGAGTATAAAATAAAAAAATAGTAATAAAAACTTTTAAATCTTTTTAGAGTAAACTCATATATTAAACCCCTACAAAAATTATTCAAATTCTTTAATTATTTTTTCTCCTCCGGAGTTAAGTATTTTTTCTGCAAGCAGGATTCCGATTGTTTCAGGATTACAAGGCTCACCCGATACTTCCTTTTTGATAATTTTTTTGCCCATTAAATCGGACAATACACCCTTTATCAAAAGTTTATTATTAACCACCCTTGCCAGAACACCAATAGGAACCTGACATCCACCGCCAAGTCTTTTTAAAAATGTTCTTTCTGCTTTAATTGAAATTTGAGAACTCTTATGGTTGAGGTTCCTTGCGATTTCCGAGATTGCTTCATCATCCTTTCGGATTTCTATTCCAATTGCACCCTGACCTGCCGCAGGAAGACAAATATCTTCGGAGAGCACTTCAGAAATTTTATCCCCGAATCCCATTCTTTCCACACCTGCTTTCGCAAGTATTATTCCCTGTAAAGAAGATTGATAAAATTTTGTTAATCTTGTATCAACATTGCCCCGAATATCCACAAAATTGAAATCTTCCCTGACCGATAAAATCTGGGCTCTTCTCCTCAGACTCCCCGTTGCAATTGTGCTGTTTTTTGGCAAATCAACTAATTTTACATTCTCTTTCGAAATAAGTACTTCTCTCGGGTCTACCCTCTCAATAATCGCCGCAAGGTCCAATTCAGAAGGAATATCCGTCGGAACATCCTTAACACTATGCACAGCCATATCTATAATACTCTCAATAAGGGCATTTTCAATCTCTTTAACAAATACACCCTTTCCTCCTATCTTAGATAGAGGAGAGTCAAGTATCTTATCACCTTTAGTTTTTATTATTTTAATCTGAACTGATAGATTTTTGTATCTTTTTTCAACTTCTTTCTTAATAAAATCTGCCTGCCACAGCGCAAGTTTACTGCCCC
>JABXJV010000174.1 GCA_013375355.1 Candidatus Helarchaeota archaeon | reverse complement strand
GGTAATATACTTGAAGAAAATTGTGAATATATCGGGGTAAATACAAGTAATGTTTCTGAGTACAAGGCATTAATTTATGGTGTTGAAAAGGTGAAAGCACTAAATCCCTCAAAATTAAAAATCTATTCAGACAGTAAGCTTATGGTAAATCAGATAAAAGGTAAGTATAAGGTTAGAAATCCGAGACTTATTGAACTTTACTGGGGAGCGGTTAATCATCTAAAAAATTTCAAATCATGGGAAATTATTTTAGTCGCACGAGAAGAGAATAAGAGAGCAGATATACTTGCTAATATGGGTATAGAAAAAAGGGTCAAAAAGGAACTTTAGTCTGGCAATTATTTCATCAATCAGGTAAAATTATTTATAAAGTGGAGATAACCTGAACAATTTGGTTTATAAGGGTTTGCTTTATTGAATTCGATGATGAATTCACAGTTAAATCACTCTTATAAGTTTATGAATTTAAACGAAATAAAATTTGGTGCAATTTATGTGCCATTTTTATATTTCACTTGACTATTTAGTTATTAAGGTTTATATTTCGATTTGAATTAAATCATCCGGAGGGAATAATAGCATGGGAGTTTCTATAAAAGAGGTGAAAAAAATAGCAAGACTTGCAAAACTCGAATTCAAAGAAGAAGAGATTGAAAAGTTTACTTTTCAAATGAACGAGATACTTAATTATATGGAACAACTGGGAGAGATTAATACTGATGATATAGAACCACTCTATCATGTAATTGAGCCGGGAAATGTATTGAGAAATGACGAAGTGAAGCCGTCATATTTGAGAGAAGAAATATTAAAGAATGCACCTGTTAAAAGTGATGGGTTTATTATAGTGCCAAGGGTGATAGAATAAATCTTTTTAATGTATAAATTTTTTTGTTCTTTAGGAAATTTGTTTGTATTGAGAGAGCATAATTTTTATTGAATTAATTACCGGTTTGTCATTTCGAGCGAAGCCGAGAAATCTTATTTTTTATGTCATAGATAAAACCTCAAAAAATGGGATTTCTCGACTGCGTCCCGAATTGTGGATTATTGTATTCAATTATTTCTATTTTTGTTCGGGACTCCGCTCGAAATGACATATTGTATTTATTTTATTATTTGTTATATAAGTTAAAATTTATTTGACTTTTTCGTGCAAACAAAAAGTCCGATGAACCAATTTTTTTTAATTCTTTGTTCATAATGGATTAAAAATATTTCAATTAAAATTGGAGTTGAAAGTTCGAAAAGGTGTTATTGGAGTAATTCCGGCGAGGTATGGTTCGGCGAGATTTCCCGGTAAACCACTCGCGAAAATCTGTGGCAAACCAATGATTCAGCACGTATATGAACGTGCAAAGGATTCTAAGGTTTTGGATAAACTAATAGTAGCCACGGATAGTGAAGAGATTTTTCGGGTAGTAAAATCATTTGGCGGCGAAGTCATTAAGACCGGTGAAAATATCCCGACCGGAACCGACAGAACTGCTGAAGTTGTGCGAATTTACCCATACGAGGTGGTGCTTAATATTCAATGTGACGAGCCCTTACTCGAAGGGTGGATGCTGGATAAATTGGCTGAACCTCTTGTCAGAGATAAAAGTATTCATTCAAGCACCCTTGTTAAAAGAATAACAGAACTTAAGGAACTTGAAGACCCGAATCTTGTGAGGGTTATATTGGATAAAAATGGATTTGCACTATATTTCTCAAGAGCAGTGGTTCCGTTTTACAATAGTTCTCCAAATAAAGAGGAGTGGATAAAAAATCACGAGTATTACAGACATATAGGGCTTTACGGATTTCAAAGGGATTTTCTG